>NZ_DBGFPE010000046.1:0-14878 GCF_048526665.1 Candidatus Allofournierella excrementavium | reverse complement strand
CCTGATCCTTTCAGCCCTGGCAGAAGGCAAGCGGCTTACCCTTTCCTCCTTTGCCGATGCCGGGGACTGGCCCCACCTTGACAAAGAAAGCCTTCGGGCAGCATAAGGCAGACGGATACGATCTGTCTGTGTGGAGCCGGTCGGCCGGTGCGCCACGACCCTGTTGCAAGTCCGCAGGACGGGACCCCTACCAAACAGGTGAGCGACAAAACCAGGCCGCGAAACAGGTGTGGCAGCCTGTGGGCGAGGATGCACAGACAGGATAATGAGACTCCCGCGTTGAACGCCCTCAAAGCATTGCGCGGCGCACCCATCAGCATGGGCCGGGGTGAGATTCCCGTGGAGCTGCGGCCAGCAGCCATCCGTTTTCTGCCTCTTTTATTTTCAGATAAATCTTCTGCTTTTCTGTTTACGGATAGTTCGTAAACTTTCTATTAGCAGCAGACAAACCCGAAACGGCGCGGTACAATGAGGGTGGAAGTTATGAATGAACACCCTTTTGCGTGCCGTTTCTGACTGAAAAGGAGGCTGCTGTGTCAGAGATTCAGAACGGTACGGAGAAAAGGCCTTTGGAGTGCCGCACCTATACGGTCAATGACATTTCCGTGATTTTAGGTGTCAGCCAAGCACGGGCATATAGCCTTGTGCGGGAGGACCTTTTCAAAAGCGTACGAATTGGCAACGCCATACGAATTTCCAAGCGGTCGTTCGACCACTGGCTGGAGTCACTTGACCTGTGACACAAGAAAGGAAGGTTCGTTATGGCATCCATCATCAAAAGAAAGAAAAACTATTCCATCGTCTACACCTATGTGGACGAGAACGGCGAGACCAAGCAGAAGTGGGAGACGCGCTCCAGCTATCAGGACGCATTGAAGCGCAAGGCGGAGGTGGAGAATCAGAAAACCACCCGGTCTTTTCTCCCGCCCAGCAATCAAAGTATCTCGGAGTTTCTGCTGGACTTCGTCTCCCTCTACGGCGAAAAGCGATGGGGCGTGTCCATGTATGACAGCCAAAATTCGCTGATTGCCAACTACATTAACCCCATCATCGGGGACATGAAGGTGCAGGACATCACGCCTCGTGTGGTGGACAAGTACATCCAGACCTTGCAGAAAACCCTGCGGTGAACACCAGGAACCACCATGCCAAAACGGAGTTCGTGACCAACGCCACCATTGACAAGATCATCAAGCTCCTCCGCTGCGCCTTCAAGCAGGCGGTCCGGTGGGAGCTGGTCCCTAAGAATCCCTTCGACAATGTGATCCTGCCGAAAGTGGAACATAAAAAGCGGGACATCTGGACCGCCGATATGATCCGCACCGCCCTGGATCAGTGTACGGACGGGAAACTCTATGTGGCGATGAATCTGGCCTTTGCCTGTTCCATGCGCATGGGCGAGATCATGGGGCTGACCTGGAGCAATGTCCATATCTCCGACGAGGACATCGCCGCTGACAATGCCTATGTCTACATCGACAAGGAACTGGCGCGGGCCTCCAAGCGGGCCATTGAGATGCTGGGGCATAGGGATGTCTACTATGTGTTCCCGCCCTTGTTTGCCAACACCAGCACCCGGATTATCCTGAAGAAGCCCAAGACCGATTCCAGCATCCGCAAGGTGTGGCTGCCCAAGACTTTGGCCTACATTCTGCTGGAATGGAAGAAGTCCCAGGACGAGCTGAAAGAGATGCTCCGGGATGAGTATCAGGACTACGACCTGGTGGTGGCGCTGCCCAACGGGCGACCCTGTGAGGACCGGGTGCTCCTGAAGGAATTTGAAAAGCTGCGGGAGAAGGCTGGACTCCCGAAAGTGGTCTTTCACTCTCTCCGCCATTCCAGCACCACTTACAAGCTGAAACTGAACCACGGCGACCTGAAGGCCACCCAGGGCGACACGGGCCACGCCCAGATCGACATGATCACCAGCGTGTATGCCCACATTCTGGATGAGGACCGCAAGGTAAACGCCCAGAAGTTCGAGGACGCCTTCTATGCCAGCGCCAATCCCGACTTGCGGACGGTGCGCCCTCCGGCAAAAACCAGGGGGCCGAAAGAGCCGGAGAGTGTGTCGCTGGACCTGGAAGCCCTGGTGGAACAGCTCCGCAAGTCGCCGGAACTGGCCAACACACTGGCCGCATTGCTGGCGTCGGCCCCATCCGGAAAATAGTTCGGAAAAATCGTGTTAGCAAATCCGCGATTTCCATTAGCAAACCCGGAAAAAATGTTCGAAGCCAATTAGCAGGGATACAGCGTGAAATGCATAAAGTCGTTCCGGCAGAGCGACAAGGTTGCTCGAAAGGAATGATAACAAATAACCGCTGCAAACCATCAAAAAACGGCTTACAGCGGTCATTTTTGGCACCCCCGGCGAGACTCGAACTCACTACATTCCGCTTAGGAGGCGGACCCTCTATCCTGGTGAGGTACGGGGGCATATACAGAAATTATTCAGTTATACAAGGCTCCGGGATTCGAACGGTTCGATTGTTAGGAGGCGAACGCTCTATCCATCTGAGCTACAGAGACGTATAACGCTTACATATTATACCTGCTTTTGGGCGGCAAATCAAGTTGAAATGCGCGCGGCGGTAGTGTATAGTGAAAGCAGCGCTGGCCCGAGCCGCGTTTGCGGCGCGGGGCGGCGGAGAATAACGCGGCGCTTGCCGTGCGAAAAAGGAGAAACGCATGCTTTCGCGTGAATTGTATTTTGCTATGCTGGGCACCGGAGCCACCTGCCTTGCCACCGTGCTGGGGGCGGGCACCGTGTTTTTGTTCAAAAAGGACATGGGCGCCGGGCTGCAGCGGGCCTTTCTGGGCTTTGCCGCCGGGGTGATGATCGCCGCGTCGGTGTGGTCGCTGCTCATCCCCGCCATGGAGATGGCCGAGGAGCAGGGCCAGAGTGCGCTGCTGGCCGCCGGAGGCGGCTTTGTGCTGGGCGGCGTCTTTCTGATGCTGCTGGACCGCCTGCTACCCCACCTGCACATCGGCAGCGATGAGCCGGAGGGCCTGCCCGCCCACCTGAAGCGCACCACAATGGTGGTGCTGGCGGTGACGCTGCACAACATCCCCGAGGGCATGGCCGTGGGCCTGGCCTTCGCGGTGGCCGCCCGGGACGGCGGCGCGGCGGCGTTGCCCGGTGCGGTGGCGCTGGCCATCGGCATGGGGCTGCAGAACTTCCCTGAGGGCGCGGCCATCAGCCTGCCCCTGCGGGGGCAGGGCGTGAGCCGGGGCAAGGCTTTCGTCTGCGGCGCGCTGTCCGGCGTGGTGGAGCCGGTGTTCGGCCTGCTCACCGTGCTGGCGGCGGGCAGCGTGGCGGGCATGATGCCCTGGGTGCTGGCCTTTGCCGCCGGCGCCATGATCTATGTGGTGGTGGAGGAACTCATCCCCGAGGCCCATCTGGGCGAGCATTCCCATGTGGGCACCGGCAGCGTGATGTTGGGCTTTCTGGTGATGATGCTGCTGGACGTGGCCCTGGGCTGACCTTTTTGCGAAAAGGCGCGCCGCCTGCTGTTCCGGCAGGCGGCGCGCCTCGCTTTGTTTAAAACTCTTTTCTCTCGTAGATGCGGCAGCTGACCAGCCAGCAGACGAGGCAGAGCACCGCTGTCGCGGCGGTGATGATAGAGAAGCCGGGAACAGGGGAAGTTTCCATCCAGCCGAACAAGACCATCAGAACAGCTCCGCCGCCGTCCCCCAGGCTGGCGGCCGCGAGGATGCAGCCGCCGGCAAGACCCAGCAGCAACAGCATGGCGCTGCGGGCTTTGTCCGGCCCGAAGGCATAGGTGAGGGGGATGGTCACCGCAAAGTAGACGATCAGGATGAGGGTCACCAGCAGGCTGGCCAGGATGCTCTCGGCGATGGGCTCGCCGATCAGCAGATACGCCACCGGGGCCGTGACCAGGCTGTAAACAAAGCCTGCGGCGATGCAGAGGCCCAGCAGCAGGAACTTGGCGCTCACCACCGTTTTGCGGCTCACCGGCAGGGTGGCGGCGTAGAAATCCCAGCGGCAGGTGTTGTCCACACTGAACAGGCTCATCACATAAAAGCCGTACATCCAGCTCATCAAGGTGAAAAAGCTGGTCATTTGCAGCGCGATGCCGAGCACGGTGTAGAGCGCCAGCACAAGGAAGAAATTCTTCATATAGACCCGCCGCAGGATGAGCAGGTCTTTTTTCAGCAGGCCGATCATACGCTTCTCCTTTCCGAATAGAACTGCATGATGTCGTCGAGGGTAGGCTTATCCAGCACCACATCCGGCAGAAGAGCCGCTGCGGCGCGGCGGTCCTTCACCAGAGCCGCCTGCCCGAAGGCATTGGCGCGCACTGCCACCACCAGCTCGGCGGGCAGCGCGGCGATTTGCTGGGCCCCGGCGCGCAGCACACCGTATTCCTCCAGCAAAAGGTCGGTCTCCTTTTCAAAGAGGATACGGCCTTTCTGGATATACACGATGTAGTCCGCCGCCTTTTCCAGATCGGCGGTGATGTGGCTGCTCAGCAGCACGCTGTGCTCTTCGTCCTGGATGAAGCGGCGCAAAAGGTCCAGAATCTCGGCGCGCATCACCGGGTCCAGCCCGCTGGTGGCTTCATCCAACAGCAGCAGTTTGGGGTGGTGCGCCAGCGCCGCCGCCAGCCGCAGCTTCATCCGCATGCCCCGGCTGAAGTCCTTCATCTTCTTGGCGGGGGACAATTCGAATTCCGCGAGCAGCTGCCGGTAGTACTCTTTATCGAAGCCGGGCTGGATGGACGCGAGGCACGCACCCACCTCGGCGGGGCTGAGCACTTCGTAGAAAAAGGCGTCCTCGAACACAGCGCCCACCTGAGCCAGCGTTTTGGTGTGGCCCGCGGGCATTCCCAGCACGGCGATCTCGCCGCCGTCCGGGCGCAGGGTGCCCAGAATGGCCCGCATGGTGGTGGTTTTGCCTGCGCCGTTCTCGCCGATGAAGCCCACGATGCTCCCGGCGGGCACGGTGAAGCTGACGTCTTGCAGCTGGAAGTCGGGGTAGCGCTTGCACAGGCCGCGCACCTCAATGGCGTTTTCCATGGTTCATTCTCCCTCTGACAGCAGTTTGAGTGTTTCCAGCACCTCCGAACGGGTCACGCCGCCCGCCGCCGCCACATCCAGCGCCTGGCTCAGCAGTTCCTCCACCTTTTTGAGGGTGGCCTCGCGATGGAGCTCCGGGTCCGCGGCGGCCACAAAGCTGCCCTTGCCGGGCACCGTGTGGATGAAGCCCGCGGCTTCCAGGTCCTCGTAGGCGCGTTTGGTGGTGATGACGCTGATGCCCAGCTCCTTCGCCAGAAAGCGGATGCTGGGCAGGGCCTCGCCCTCCGCCAGCTTGCCGGCGAGGATGGCGGCCTTGATCTGGTCGGTGATCTGTTCGTAAATCGGTTTTGTGCCGGAATTGCTGATGTAGATCTCCATCAGTGCTCTCCGTTTCTTTGAATTTGCCGGACTGTACATATCCGACATATACAGTATATACACAGTATACACGGTTGTCAAGGGGAGAAGGAAAACTTTTTTCGGGCGGATACGCCCCGGATACAACTGTGGCATACTTTTGATAAAAGGGGAGGGGAAGACCATGGCAAACATCCTGATCGTGGACGACGAAGCGGCCATCGCGGACCTCATCCAGCTGACGCTGGCCCAGGCGGGGCACAAAAGCGAGACGGCGATGAGCGGCAGCGAGGCGGCGGACAAGCTGGAAAAGGAACAGTACGACCTGGTGCTGCTGGACGTGATGCTGCCGGAGATAAGCGGGTTCGAGCTGATGGAGTATCTCGCGCCCACCGGCACGCCGGTGATCTTTCTCACGGCGAAGGGGGCGCTGACGGACCGGGTGCGGGGGCTGCGGCTGGGGGCGGACGACTACATCGTGAAGCCTTTCGAGCCGATGGAGCTCATCGCCCGGGTGGAGGCGGTGCTGCGGCGCAGCGGGCGGCTGGGCACGGTGCGGGTGTTCGGGCTGGAAGTGGACCCGGCGGGCCGCATCGTGAAGCGGGACGGCCGGCCGGTGGCGCTCACGCCCCGGGAGTTCGACCTGTTTTTGCTTTTGGTGCGCAACCGGGGGCTGGCGCTCTACCGGGACGTGATTTATGAACGGGTGTGGGGCGACATCGCCGAGGACGACACCCGCACCCTGGACCTGCACATCCAGCGGCTGCGCAAGAAGCTGGGACTGCAAAAAGAGATACGCACGGTGTATAAAATCGGGTACATGCTGGAGGCGGAGTGAATGAAGTTTTCCCACAAGCTGGCGCTGGCCATGCTGGCGCTGCTGGCGGTGGTGCTGAACGCGGGGGCGGCCTGGCTGGTGCGCAGCAGTTTTGACAGCCAGCTGGAGGCGGCCCAGCGGCAGAACGAGGCCCATCACCAGCGGGACGCTTACGGCGTGAAGATGGCGCTGATCGAGGCGGGAGCCGGCCCCTACGACACCGACCTGCTGAAGGAGTACGGCCAGCGGCTGCAAAGCTACGGCGGCACCGGCGGCGAGTGGATGGCTCTTTACAGCGGCAGCGGATTTCCTGTCTGGTCCAGCCTGCCGGAGGCTGTCACCGCCACCGACCAGCGGGCGGCGCTGACGGCGGGGGATACCGCCGTGACCTATCTGGACACCGGCGACGGGATATTTCAGCTGTACGCCACCAAGGTGGAGCAGGCGGCGGGAAGCGCATGGGTGCTGAACGCCTACGACGTGACAGGGCTGTTCGAGGCCCGGGACGCGCTGCTGTGGGGCTTTGCCCGGGTGGAAGGGGCGGCCTTCGCGGCGCTGGTGGTGCTGGTGCTGGCCATGAGCCGGATGCTCACCCGCCCGGTGGCCCGCCTGGAGGAAGCGGCCCGGCGCATCGCCGCCGGAGCCTACGACGAGCGCACGGCCCTGAAAGGGGAGGACGAGCTGGCGGACCTGAGCCGCAGTTTTGACCGGATGGCCCAGGCGGTGCAGCAGAAGGTGGAACAGCTGGACCTTTCGGTGCGCCAGCGGGACGACTTTGTGGCGGCCTTCACCCACGAGCTCAAGACCCCCATCACCAGCATGATGGGTTACGCCTCGCTGCTGCGCGCCGGCGAGCTGCCGCCCGAGCAGCGCAAAAAGGCGGCGGATTACATCTATCACGAGACAAAGCGGCTGGAAGCGCTGAGCCGGAAGCTGATGGTGTTCATGGAACTGGAGCACACCGGCACGCTGGAACTGGAGCCGCTGGAACTGAAAACGCTGGAGGCGCGGCTGCGGCGCATCCGCCCGCCCCAGGCGAAAACGGAACTGGTGTTCGAGGGTTTTGAGGGCCTTGCGGTGCTGGCCCAGCCGGACCTTGTTCTGGCGCTGGTGCAGAACCTTGTGAGCAACGCCGAGCGGGCCGACCCGGCGGACGGGAAAGTGACCCTGACCGCCGAGGCCAAAGAAGGCCGGGTGACGCTGGCGGTGAAGGACAAGGGCCGGGGCATCCCCGCAGAGGAACTGGCCCGGGTGACCGAACCCTTTTATATGGTGGACCGCTCCCGCGCCCGGGCGCAGAACGGCAGCGGCTTCGGCCTTGCCCTCTGTGCCCGCATCGCCAAGCTCCACGGCGGCGAGCTTGCCATCGAGAGCGAGGTGGGCAAAGGCACCACCGTGCGGTTTGACCTGAAGGAGGCGGGGAGATGAGACGACGGCTGAAAAGCGCCGGGCTCTGGCTTTTGGTGCTGGCGCTGGCGGCGGGCAGCATGGCCCTGCCCTGGATGGTGTGCCGGGGCTATGACCGGGAGCTGTTTGCCCAGCCCCGGACGCGCCCGGCCACAGACCTCGCGCTGAGCGCGGCGGCGCGGGAAAACGGGTTCGTGAGCCAGCTCTACGAGCGGCAGCGCCTGCTGGGCGGCTGGAGCGAAGGCTGGGAGCCCCTTGAGGGGGAAGCGGCCGGCGCGGCGGCGGAAAACGCCCGGGGGACCCTGCTGGAATTGATGAAACTGGAAAACCTGCCCGACGGGGCGAGGCAGACGGTGGGCGAGGCGCTGGCGCAGAGCGGCCAGGGCCTGGCTTGGCGGGACGAGATGGGCTTTGTGCGGGTGTGGCTGGGGGATGTGTACCTCATCACCGAGCCGGTGACCGGCCTGCCCGCGCGGCTCTCGGTCTACGGCCCGGCGGACGCGCCCGCCGACCCGATGGCGCTGCTGGAGGAATGGCGCGCCCTGTTGGGGGTGGACGTGCTGCCCGACTGGGAAGAGACCCAAACGGTGCAGGCGGGGGCGACGGAACTGCGCTCGGTCCAGGGGCGGCTGCGGCTGCAGGTCTGCGCCGCCCACGAGACCTTTTTGCTGGAGGCGGCCTCTTTTTCCTGAAACGAAACACGCCGGCTGCAAGTCGGATAAAAGCGAGGGTTACACTGGGGACAGCATCAAGGCAGAGGCGGCAAACGCCCTGCCAGGAAAAAGGAGGCTGTTTGGAATGAAACAGATGAAACGCGCGCTGGCCGCCGCGCTGGCGGCGGCGCTGCTGGCGGGCTGCGCCGGGCAGGAGGCGGGGCAGAGCGTGTCCGCTCCGCCGGCGAGCGAGAGCGCGCCCCAGACCGACGGGGCCGCCGTGGAGCAGCTGCTGAATGGAGAGCATGCTCTCACCGCGCTGCCGTCGGGGTATATGGATATACCGCTGACGCAGACTGGCCAGGGCATGTATGAATTCGTAAATCTGGAGGACCGGTATCTCCTCTGCTATGTGGATTACGCCGCGGGTACCCGCACCCCCCTGTGCGACGCGGCAGGCTGCGCCCATGCGGACGAAAGCTGCCCGGCCTACTCGCCTTATTACCGCAATGTGGGCATGGCGGGGGACTGGCTTCTCACCAGCGGCACGAACGCGGACGGCACATGTTCGATGGACGCCCGCAGGCTGGACGGCAGTGAAAAAAGGACCCTGTTCACCGGCGCTGAGGGCGATTCGCTCTATCCCTGGGGATTTGCCATGGAAGGGGACAAGGTGTGGCTGGCCAGAGATGGCAAGGCGGTGTTGCTGGACCCGGCCACCGGCGAGGCGGAGACGTGGGCGGACACCCCCACACTTTTTACAAATGTGGGGGTGCTGGGCTCGGGGGTGCTGCTTGTGACCTCCAATGCGGATGAACTGGTGGAAGAGAACTATCAGCCCACCGGCGATCTGCTGGCGGATGAACGGCAGGAACAGGAGATACGCGACCGGGCCACCGTGACCCTTTCCGCCTGGGACCCCCGCACCGGCGGGGAAGTGCCGCTGACGATCTGGAACAATGGGGAATGGCGGTTCATGCGGGTCTGGAACGACAAGGTCGTTCTGTTCAGCGAAGCGCAGGGCCGCTTTGAGGCCCGGGACCTGATCACCGGCGAGACAAAGGTGCTGACTGAAAGCTGGCCGGCGGAGCAGAAGGTGCAGCTTTCCTACGTGTGGGACGGACACCTGATGGTGGAGACCAGATGGGAGCCGGAACCGGACAACACTGACACCTGGCAGGAATGCCTGTTCGCGCTGGACCTCGTGAGCGGTGAACTGACCGAGATCACCCTGCGCAACCGCGGCGGCCAGGGCACCGCGCTGGCCCGTATCATGGGCGAGAGCGCGGACGAATTCTATGTGGTTTGTTCCACGGGCTCGGAAGAGACCCCGCAAAGCGTGATGGCCATGATCTCCAAGGCGGACTACTACGCAGGGGTGGATTCGATGGAGCCCATCAAAGATGTGTTCTGAAAAATGCCCCCAGGAAACGACCCGGCTGCAAGTCGGATAAAAGCAGGGACTATGATGAGAGCAGCAACAGGGCAGGGCGGCACGAGCCCTGCCCCGAAAAAGGAGGCTGTTCAAAGATGGAACGGTTTTTGAAACAATGCACCCGGATGGCGTGGGGCGTGGCGCTGGCGGCGGCGCTGCTGGCGGGCTGCGCCGGGCAGGAGGCGGGGCAGAGCGCGTCCGCTTTGCCGGCAAGCGAAAGCGCGGCCGAGACCGACGTGGCTGCCGTGGAGCAGCTGCTGAACGGGGAGCATACCCTCACTGCGGCGCCAAGTGGATACCTGGGGGAGCTGTTGGCGCAAAACGGACAGGGAGACTACAGAGTTTTCGATCGTCTTCTCTGCTACACCGACTATACCACCGGCACCCGGACGCCTTTGTGTGATACGGTGGGCTGCACCCACAAGGATGAGAACTGTCCGGCATTCACGCCTTACTTTCGCGAGGTGGCTTTGGCGGGGGACTGGGTGCTCACCTGCGGACGGGACGCGGACGGGACCTATTCGCTGGATGTGCGCAGACCGGATGGCGGCGACAAAAAGGTGCTGTTCAGTGGCTTGGGAAAAATCTCTTTTCATCCCTTGGGCGCATCTGTGGAAGGGGATAGGATATGGCTGGCGATGGAGGGGAAAGCGGTGCTGCTGGACCCGGAAACCGGCGAGACCGAAGAGGGGACGGAACTGCCCGAAGAGTTTGCCAGCGGGGCAGCTTTTGGCTCGGGCCTGCTGCATGGTTTCAGCGATGGAAAGGAACTGCTGGAAGAGTATTACCAGCCCTCCGGCGACTTGAAGGCGGATATGCAGCAGCAAGAGGAGATCCTTTCTGAAACGACATTCACGGTCACCGTTTGGGATCCCCGCACTGGCGAGGAAGTGCCGCTGTTGAGCTGGGACAATGGGAAGTGGCAGTCGCTCTCCTGCTGGAACAACAAGGAGATCCTGTTCAGTAAGGCACAGGGCCGCTTTGAGGCGTGGGACCTTGCCACCGGTGAAACAACGGTACTTGCTGAGAACTGGCCGGAAAATCAGTTTATTGTCGTCGGCTGCGTATGGGACGATCATCTGATGCTGGAAACGATGTGGAAGGCAGAGCCGGACAACATTGACACGTGGAGAGAATGCTTGTTTGCGCTGGACCTCGTGAGCGGTGAACTGACCGAGATCACCCTGCGCAACCATGGAGGCTGGGGCACCACGTTGCCCCGCATTATGGGTGAAAGCGAGGATATGTTCTATGTCATCTCCCACGGGGCGGACACGGAATACATAACGGAAGAAATGGCAGTGATCTCCAAAGCGGACTACTACGCCGGAGTGGACTCCATGCAGCCCATCAAAGATGTGTTCTGAACAAAAAAACAGCGCCCCCGGGCCGCGAAACCGCGGCCCGGGGGCTTTCTGCGCTTAAAGCTTATTTCAGGAACATCCGCACCATTTTTTCGTTCTTTTCGGTGTAGGGCATATACCGCATGGGAAGGTCCAGCCAGAGGGCCTTTTTCACGATGCTCTTTTCGTGGCTGAAGGCGTCGAAGCTGCGCTTGCCGTGGTAGTTGCCCATGCCGCTCTGGCCCACGCCGCCAAAACCCATGTCATGGGTGGCAAGGTGGATGATGGTGTCGTTGACGCATCCGCCGCCAAAGCTGCACCGGGCCAGAACCTTCTGCTCCACCGCAGGGTCTTTGGTGAAGAGGTAGAGGGCCAGGGGCTTCTCCCGTCCGTTCACAAAGGCGATGGCTTCGTCCATGCTGTCCACCGGGATGAGGGGCAGGATGGGCCCGAAGATCTCCTCCTGCATGGGCTTGCAGTCGGCGGTGCCCTCCACCAGGGTGGGCTCGATCCAGCCGGAAACTTCGTCCGCGCGGCTTTGGCCGCCTGCCAGAATGGTCTCGCCCTCCAAAACGCCGGTGATGCGCTCGAAGTGCTTGCGGTTGATGATGCGCACATAGTCCGGGTTGTGCAGGGGGTCGGGGCCCAGCATGGCGGCGAACTGCTTTTTCAGCTCCTCCACCAGCCGGTCCTTCACCGCGCGGTCCACCAGCACATAGTCCGGCGCGACGCAGGTCTGGCCCGCGTTGAGCACCTTGCCGAAGGCCAGGCGCTTGGCGGTGAGGGGGATGTCGGCGGTGCGGTCGATGAGCACCGGGCTCTTGCCGCCCAGCTCCAGAATGACGGGGGTCAGCCAATGGCTGGCCTTTTCCATCACCAGCTTGCCCACCGTCACGCCGCCGGTGAAGAAGATGAAGTCAAAGCGCTGGTCCAAAAGGGCCGAGTTCTCCTTGCGGCCGCCCTCCACCACCGTGACCCAGCCGGGGTCGAAGGTGTCGGCGATGAGCTTTGCCATGGCCGCGCTGGTGGCCGGGGCGTAGGCGCTGGGCTTGAGCACCACGCAGTTGCCCGCCGCCACCGCGCCGATGACCGGGTCCATGCTGAGCAGGAAGGGGTAGTTCCAGGGGGCCATCACCAGCGTCACGCCGTAGGGCTCCGAGAGGATGAAGCTCTTGGCGGCAAACTGGGACATGGGGGTGCGCGCCCGCTTGGGCTTTGCCCAGCCGGGCAGCTTTTTGACGGCGTGGCCCACCTCGTCCAGCACCATGCCTATTTCGGCCATATAGCTTTCAAAGCCGCTCTTGTTCAGGTCCTGCTTCATGGCGGCCTGCAGGTCCTTTTCCGCGGCGCGGATGTTGGCTTGCAGACGCTTTAACGCGTCCACGCGGGCGCTCACCGGCAGGGTGGCGCCGGTGGCGAAAAAGTCTCGCTGACGTTTGACGATCTGCTCAATGTCCATGCTTGTCACCACACTTTCTCCAGAATGGCCAGCACCTGCTCAAAGGAGGCCTGGCGGGGATTGACGATCACGGCGCCGTCGTCCAGGGCGGTGCGGGCCACCGCCTCGAAGGCGCTCTTTTCCACCCGGCCGGTGTCCCGCAAAGTGACGGGCAGGCCGCAGGCGTCGTGCAGGCGGCGGCGCAGTGCGTCCACCGTGCCGATGGCCGCGCCGGCCCGGTCGGGGGCAGGGGTGGCGGCGTACTCCTCCGGCCCGGCCAGCGCCAGCAGCAGTTCGCCGTAGCGGGTGCCGCACACCGGGAGGTTGAACTCCATCACCGCAGGCAGCAGGATGGTCATGGCGTCGCCGTGGGCCACCCGGCATACGCCGCCCAGGGCGTGGCCGATGGCGTGCACCAGGCCCACCATGCTGTTGGAAAAGGCCGCCCCCGCCAGCAGGCTGGCGTTGGCCATGGCAAGGCGGGCGGCTTTGTTCTGGCCGTTTTCCACCGCGGCGGGCAGGTTCTGCATCACAAGGCCCATGGCCTTTTCGGCAAAGGCGTCGCTCACCGGGTTGCGCTGCAAACAGCTGGCCGCCTCGATGGCGTGGCACAGGGTGTCCATGCCGGTGCTGGCGGTGATGCGGGGCGGCAGGCTGGCGGTCATGCGCACGTCCAGCACTGCCGCGTCGGGCAGAAGGTGGTAGCTGATGAACTCCATCTTCACGTGCTTTTCCGGGTTTGCCACCACGGCCACCAGGGTGGCCTCGCTGCCGGTGCCGGAGGTGGTGGGCACCGCGATGAAGGGCACGTGGGCCCCGCGGCCCAGCACCTCGCAGCCGGTGTTCTGCAACAGGTCCCCGCTGCCCTGGGCCAGCACCATGCCCACGCCCTTGGCGGTGTCGATGACACTGCCGCCGCCCACGGCCACAAGACCGTCGCAGTTTTGCTCACGGAAAAAGGCGGCAATTTCGTTCACCGTCTGGATGGAGGAGTCCGGCGGGATGCGGCAGAACTGCGCCGCAAAAGCGCCGCCGCCCTGGGCCATGGCCCCCTCCACGGTGGCCACCGCCCCCGCCTTCACAAGGCCCTCGTCGGAGAGCAGCAGGGGCCGGGTGCTGCCCAGGGCCTCCAGCTCGTGGGGGATGTGCTCCAGCGCGCCGTCGCCCGAAAGGATTTTTGCGGGCAGCTTGAATTCATAATAATTCGGCATCAAAACGACCTCCTTACCGGCCCAGCAGCACCGCGCCGTAGAGCCGCAGGCTGCTCAGCTGCTTTTCGGGCAGCTCTTTCAGGATGGATTTTGCCCAGAAGGGCGGGAAGAGATACCCCTCCGCCAGGTCCACGCACCGCACGAAGCCCATGGTCTCGCTCACGTTGCCCCGCACGGTGAACCGGTGCTGGGCGTAGGCAGTGGCCACGCCCATCTGCCCGGTGAACACATAGAAGGCGTCCCGCACGCTTTTGAAGCGGATGAGGATGTCCGGCGCGGGGGCGCTTTTCAGCCGGACAAGGCGCTTGGCCCGCCGGGCGATGTAGAGCGACGGGCCGCCGGGTACTTCCAGCCCCAGGACCCTTGCCTCGGGCCAGGGGGCTATCTCGGCGGTGACGCGGCTGTCCCGCACCGAGAGGGCGTTGAGCGCCCGGAACAGGAAAAACATCACCACCCGGCACACCGTGCGCTGGGCGCCGGCGGCAAAGCGGTGGCGAAAGCGGACACGCATAGGCTGACCCTCCTTTTTGGAATTTTTAAAAATAAAAAAGACCCGCGGCGGGGCGCTCAGCGGCCTGCAAGCCGGTGCAGCAGCATCCGCAGACGGGTGTAGCCGTTCTTTTCGTCCAGCTTGAGGTCCGCTGCCGGTTCCCATTTCCAGCGGGCATCGTCGAAATAGAGCACGCCGTCCTCCATCCCGGTCAGGCGGCGGGGCAGGGCGGCCTCGTCCACCAGCGGGTCGAAGGGCTGCTTGTATGTGAGGGCGCCGTCCGGGGCAAGGCTGGCCCAGACGCCGAACACGAAGCAGGCGCCCTCGCCGTAGCAGTAGCGCTCGAAGCGGACTTTTCCGTCGCAGTAGAACAACATGCAGTCGCGGTATTTGTTCAGGTATTCCTTTTCATACCGCCTGCCGCAGCCGCTGCCCGCCAGCTCTTTTGCATCCATGCCTCCAGCCTCCTTTGCACATTCTGCAATTTCAGTATAGCATGCTGCCGACGGGGGTGTAAAGCAGCTGGAAAAGTTAACTTTTTCACGTGCAAAAGGCGGCGGAAGGCCGCTTTTTTGTATACCGAAAACCACTCGCTAGGCGAGTGGTTCAAAAGAAGACTAATGTCGATAATGGAAAAAGAAAAACTCCCTTTGCTATACTGGGAGTGCGGTCTGCCAACTGCACAAG
>NZ_DBGFPE010000045.1:0-20475 GCF_048526665.1 Candidatus Allofournierella excrementavium | reverse complement strand
AGCGAGGAGGAGCTGCACAAGTGGTTCAGCTCCAACTACAACGTGGAAGTGCACGCCTATGTGAAGAACGGCAAGTACTGCGTGGTGAACAACACCTACGAGCCGCAGCACACCACCGTCTACACCGGCGACGGCGCCAGCTTCGAGCTGGACATGGCGGCCAACGAGATCCGCTGGTACGAGATCTGAGCCCCGCCGCCAACGGGAAGAGGAGAAACAAATGGCACATCCTAACATCGTTATGATCCTGCTGGACGACCTGGGCTGGATGGACCTGTCCTGCCAGGGCAGCAAATTCTACGAGACGCCCAACATCGACCGGCTGTTCCAGCGGGGCATGTCTTTCGACAATGCCTACGCCGCCTGCCCCGTCTGCTCGCCCAGCCGGGCGAGCATCCTCTCGGGCAAATACCCGGCCCGGCTGCACCTTACCGACTGGATCGACCACGGGAACTACCACCCCTGCAAGGGCAAGCTGATCGACGCGCCCTACATCAAGGGGCTGCCGCTGACAGAGCACTCCCTGGCCGCCAGCCTGAAGGACGCCGGGTACCAGACCTGGCACCTGGGCAAGTGGCATCTGGGCAAAAACGAGACCTACCCGGAAAAGCACGGCTTTGACGTGAACATCGGCGGCTGCTTCTGGGGCCACCCCGCCCACGGCTATTTCAGCCCCTATCAGATGGAGACCCTCACCGACGGACCGGAGGGCGAGTACCTCACCCAGCGGCTGGGCAGCGAGGCGGTGCGCCTCATCCGCGAGCGGGACAAGACAAAGCCCTTCTTCCTGAATTTCTGGCACTACGCCGTCCACGCGCCCATGCAGGCGCCGGCGGACCTGGTGGCCTATTTTGAGGAAAAGAGCCGGAAGATGGGCCTGGACAAGCTGGACCCCTTCGAGGTGGGCGAGCACTTCCCCATCGAGGCCAAAAAGGACCAGCGGGTGGTGCGGCGCACCATCCAGTCCGACCCGGTGTACGCCGCCATGATCTATTCCATGGATCAGACGGTGGGCCAGCTGGTGGAGACCCTGCGCCAGGAGGGCCTGGAAGAGGACACCATCGTCATCTTCACCTCCGACAACGGCGGCCTTGCCACCGCCGAGGGCTCCCCCACCTGCAACTACCCTCTTTCGGAGGGCAAGGGCTGGATGTACGAGGGCGCCGTGCGGGAGCCGCTGGCCGTGGTGTGGCCCGGCCATATCCCGGCGGGGGCGGTGAGCCACGAGATCACCACCAGCCCGGACTTCTACCCCACCCTGCTGGAGCTGGCGGGCCTGCCGCTGCAGCCGCAGCAGCATGTGGACGGCGTGAGCCTTGCCGGGCTGCTGCTGGGCAAAGAGGACAGCCTGGACCGGGAGGCCGTTTACTGGCACTATCCCCACTACGGCAACCAGGGCGGCACGCCCGGCTCCTCCCTGCGCAGCGGCCGGTGGAAGTACATCGAGTTCTATGAGGACAACAGCCGCCATCTGTTCGACCTGGAGACCGACGTGGCCGAAAAGAAGGACGTGGCGGCCCGGCACCCGGACCTGGTGGAGCGCTTCCACGGCATGCTGGCCGACTGGCTGCGGGACTGCGACGCGGCGTTCCCGACGCCCAACCCGGATTTCAAATGAGCGGACGGTAAAAAAACTTCCTCCATAAAAACCGAACGCAGACATCTTTTGCAGAACGCCCCCGGCCGCCGGCCGGGGGCGTTCTGCCGTTGTTTGGCGGGCCGGTCCTGCTTTGGGGCGCGTCCGGGCTGCCGCGGCCGCCAAAGGTGTGGTATAATAGCGGCAAAACGGCTGTTATGGACTTTGCACGCAATGCCGCAGCGGCGGCATATAACAGGATGAGGGGGATGGACGCATGAAACACTCGGTCCGAAAAAAGCTGCTGGCGGCGGCGGGCGTCGCGGCGGCGGTGGCCGCGCTGTGCGCGGGGGCCTTTTTCTGGTATGTGTCGGACTATTACCGGGCGGAAGATGTGGCGCTGGAGGTGATGGCCCGGGGGACGGGTATCACGGTGGAGGGGGACTTCACCATCCTGTCGCCCTCGGTGCCCTCCGACACCGGCATCGTCTTTTATCCCGGCGCAAAGGTGGAGGCCGAGGCGTATCTGCCCCTGCTGGACCGCATCCGCCAGACCGGCGTTACCTGCGTGCTGGTGCACATGCCCTTCAACATGGCCATCTTTGACCCCGGCGCGGCCCAGGATGTGTTCCCCCTGTTCCCGCAGATAGAGCACTGGTATGTGGCGGGCCATTCCATGGGCGGGGCCATGGCCTCGGATTTTGCCTCAAAGCACCCGGAGGAGGTGGAGGGCCTGATCTTGCTGGGGGCCTACATCTACGGGGACTATCCCGACGAAAAGACCCTCACCGTCTACGGCTCGCTGAACCAGAGCGTGGAGGACCACATCAACTACACCGAGAACATCGTGGAGATCGAGGGCGGCAACCATGCCCAGTTCGGCAACTACGGCCCCCAGAAAGGGGACCTGCCCGCCGCCATCTCCGCGGAGGAACAACAGGCGCAGACCGTGGCGGTCATCGGGGAGTTCCTGGCCCGGGCGGGCTGAGGGGGCCGGTCTCCCGGCGGCGCGGCCCGTCAAAACAGACAAAAAGAGCGTCCCGATGCCTTTGGGCATCGGGACGCTCTTTTTCTTCCGTGTGGGGAAAGGCCCGGGACCGCAAGAAAAGAAAACCGCGCATTCTGTTTTTCGGGGAAAAGCGCCGTCAGCAGGCGGCCGTTTCACCCTCCAGCTTTTCCAGAAGGCGGCGGCGGGCGGCCAGCAGCGCCCCGCCGTCGGCGGTGTAGGCGGTGGAGGAGGCGCACACCTCTTTTGTCAGGGCCTTCACCGCCCCGGGGTCCGTCCGCTGCAGAAGGCGCAGCAGCTCGCAGTCCTCCGCGCCGCCCCGCTGGGCCTCAAAGCGCAGGCTGCGCCAGGGGCCGTCGGGGCCGGGGTAGACGATGTGGGCGTCCCCGGCGGGCAGCAGCGCGCCCTTGTGGGGGCAGCAGGCGCTGTGCCAGATGTCCGGGCCGATGTAGTAGTTGAAGCCCCAGTGGAGGTAGCCGCTGAACTTTTCCCGGGCGGCCAGCCACAGCAGCCCCCGGCTGACGGTGAGGGGCAGGTCCATGGAGCGGTTCACCGCCCGCCCCGCGGGGAAGGCGCAGGTGTAGAACCACATCTCCTCCCCCGCCGCCTGCAGACGGCGGAAGGCCTGTTCGTGCTTTTCCCAGGTGTCCAGCTTGGGCACCCAGACGTCCACCCCGCCGCCGAGATTCGTGGTCTCCACCGCGTCCAGGATGGGCACGCCGGGCAGAAACTTGCGGCACACCGCCGCCAGCATCCGGTAGCCCACGGCGTTGTGCACCTGGGGCTCGTCCGCCAGCGCCTGGGTCATCCGTTTGTGCCAGCCGTTTTTGTTTATCACCCGCGCCCACTGGGAAAAGTACATCCTCAGCTGAAAATATCCCTCCTCCCCGGAAAGGGGCAGCTCCTGGTCCCAGAAGGGGTAATACTCCGGGTCGGTCCACTCGTGCCAGTGGGCCACATGTCCGCCGCACAGCTTCGGCGCGCCCTCTTCCAGGGCGATGCGGCCCACCTCCTCCGCCAGGGAGAAATCGAACCCCACGAGCCGCCCGTCCTCCGTCAGCGGCCGGCCCGAGGGCAGCAGGATATGGGTGCAGCGCATGTCCAGCTGGGCCCGGATGTAGCGGCGCATCAGCCGCCGCCACTCCCGGCTGCCCTCGGCGGCCCCGTGCTGGGCGGCGATGTTCTCGTAGCAGAAGAAGTTGAGCATGCTGAAAACGCCCTCGCCGGCGGCGGGCACCCGGGCGGCGTACACCCGGCACTCCACCGGGCACACCGCCCGCTCCCCTTCCCGCTCTATCGTCAGCTCGCCGGAATAAAGCCCCGGCACCTGGCGGTGGGCCGGCTCCGCGCAGAGGTAGAAGGCCGGCCCCGGCACGGCTTCGCCGAAGGCGCAGGGAGCCATCGCGTCGTACACCTCAAAGGGCGCGGCGCGGGTCACATAGTCCCGGCAGGCGGCGTAGTCGGTGGTGGTCATCAGGGTGGGGGCGGTGTTCTCGTTCACCCCCACCGGCACAAGGCGGTAAAGGCTCACCGGCGGCCCGCCGGGGGTCTTCCAGTGGAAGGTGAGGCGGCACTCCCCGCCTTTGTCCACCAGCAGCTGAAAGGCGGCGTGGCCGCCACGGGGCGCGTCCAGCCTTGCCGCCTGCGGGCCGGCGAGGGGGCTGTCGGGATAAAGCCAGGTGCAGTCGTCGTATACGCAGAAGTCCATTACGTTCGTTCCTCCGTTTCTTCCGCGGCCGGGATGCGGATGGTCACCCGGGTGCCCCGGCCAAGTTCGCTCTCACAGGAAAGGCCGTACTCCGCCCCGTAGGCCAGATGCAGCCGCTCGTTGATGTTGCGCACCCCGTAGCCGCCCTTGGTGTTGGCGCTGGAGGCGCTGGCGGAAAAGTTGGCCAGACGGGTCTCCTCGTCCATGCCCACGCCGTCGTCCTCCACGGTGATGACCAGGTCCTGCCCCTGCCGGAAGGCGGCGATGCGCAGGCGGCCGGTCTTGTCCGGCTTTTCAAAGATGCCGTGGATGATGGCGTTCTCGATGATGGGCTGCAAGACGATTTTGATGATGGGGCACTGCTCCACCCCCGGCTCCACGTCCCATTCGGTGCGCACCCGGTCCTCAAAGCGCATGTTCTGTATCTCCACATAGAGCCGGGCGTGCTTGAGCTCGTCCGCCAGGGGGATGACCTCCTTGCCCCGGCTCAGGGACAGGCGGTAGAACCGGGCCAGGGCGTTCACCATGCGGCTTATCTCCGGCACATTGTGGGCGATGGCGGTGCAGTTGATGAGGTCCAGGGAGTTGTAGAGGAAGTGGGGGTTGATCTGGGCCTGCAGGGCCTTCAGTTCCAGGGCTTTGATCTGCTGGCCCTGTTCCAGCTTTTCGTCCATCAGGGTGTCGATGCGGCCCATCATGTTGCTGAAGCTGCCCATCAGCTGGCCGATCTCGTCCCGGCCCTGGGGCGCCACCCGGGCGGACACGTCCCCCAGCTCCACGGCGTGCATGGTGTCGTTGAGCAGATAGAGCCGCCGGGTGATGGACTGGCTGAGCCGGTAGGCCAGAAAGTAGGACGCCGCCGCCAGCAGCACCACCACCGCCAGCATCTCCATGCGCAGCTGACGGCTGGTGCGGAAGATGTCGTCCCGGGGCAGGGCGGCGGCCAGGGTCCAGCCGCAGTCCTCCAGCACCACCGACTGCACGCGGAAGGGCCCCTGGGTCGTGTCCGCCTCCACCCACCCGGCGGAGGAAGCCGGCAGCGAGCCGCTGAGCTGGGCCGCCCGCTCGGGGGAGGAGGCGCTGAGCACCTCGGCGCCGTTCAAAAGCAGCACCGTGCCGTTCTGGGTGATGGTGCTGCGGCTCACCGCCGCGTCCACCCGGCCGGCGGCGACGTCCACCCGCAGGATGGCCAGGGGCTGCTGCACGTGGCTGGGATCGTAGACGAGGCGCACAAGCGAGTACCAGTCCCGCTCGCCCTCCGGCTGGTCGGCAAAGTCGGCGGGGCCGAACCAGCCCACGGCGCTGCCGCTCTCAAAGGCGGAAAACCAGGCGCTGCTGCGCACCGAGTCCAGCGAGACGATGTCGGCGGAGTTGGTGTAGAGGTAGTCGTTGCTCACATACAGCCGCACCCGGTCCACCCCGGACATGGAGCGCAGGTAGGTGAAGGTGGTGGAGATGCGGTCCCGGTCCTCCAGGCGCTGGATGTAGCTGGTGCCGGCGGGGTCGCTGGCCGCCAGAGCGTAGAGGGAGGGGTCCATGGTGAGGATGTCCGCCACCTGGGTCAGCCGGCCCAGCAGGTCCTCCACGGCGGTGTGGGTGTCCTCAAAGGCCTTCTGGGCGGCGGAGTAGGTCTGCTCCTCGATGACGGTGTTGATGCGGTGGAAGGCATAGAGGGTGAAGGCCCCCAGCGGCAGCACCAGAAGCAGAAAAAAGATGCACAGCAGTTTGCCCCGCAGGCCCACGTCCAGCAGCAGGCTGCGCCCGAAGGCGCGCAGTTTATTCTTCATGGCAGCAAAGGTTCTCCCGGTAAAGGCGGGGCGGGATGCCCACTTCCTTGGTGAACAGTTTTACAAAGTATTTGCCGTCGGCGTAGCCCACCGCGTGAGCCACCTCATACAGCTTGCGGGAGGGGTCTGCCAGCAGGGCCTTGGCCCGCTCCATCCGCAGTTCGGTGAGCTTCTGGTTCACGGTGCGCCCGCTGTTCTTTTTGTAGGCGCTGCAAAGATAGGTATGTACGAACCCCAGGTCCGAGGCCATGGCCTGCACGGTGAAGTCGCTGTCCGCCAGATGGGCGGCCAGATACCCGTCCACCCGGGTCACCAGGTCCTGGGCGTTGCTCTCCACCGCCTGGAAATAGGTCTGCATCCCGTCGGTGAGCGCCTGCCACAGCTGCCGCAGGGTGGGCTGCTTGGCGGCGGTGTAGAGCAAATAGTCCCCCTGGGCGGTGACGGCGGTGATGTTGCGGCTCTCCGCCGCCGAGAGCAGGGCGAACACGATCTGGCAGTAGATGTTGCGCACCACCTCCGGCCGGGTGCCCTCGCAGCGGCGGATGTCCCGGTAGATGCTGCCCGCCAGGTCCATGGCCTCGGCCTTGCGCTTGTGGCGGATGAGGTTGCCCAGCGCCGCGAACTGCGCCTTGTCATAGACGTACACCTCGCCGTTGCCGGGGGTGGAGAGGTCGCCGTCCTCCCCGCGGTAGAACACGAGCGCCGGGTCCGGCCGGCGGCTTTTTTTCAGCTCGGCGATGACCTGGCGCAGCACCTCGGCCACCTCCTCCAGGTCGATGGGCTTTTCCACATAGCTGGCGGCCCGCAGCTTGATGGCCCCTTTGAGGTATTCCTTGTCGGTGTAGCCGCTGAGGAAGATGAACTGGCACTCGGGATACATCTCCCGCACCGCGCCCGCCAGTTCCAGGCCGTTCATCCGGGGCATCTTCACGTCGCTGATGATGATGTCCGGCCGGTGCTGCCGCGCCAGCTCCAGCGCTTCGGCCCCGTCCGAGGCCGCGTCCACCCGCTCCACGCCCAGCTCTTCCCAGGGCAGACGGTCCCGCAGAATTTCCCGGGGCATCTTTTCGTCGTCCGCCACAAGCACCGAAAACCGCACGGCGCTCCCCTCGCTTTCTTCGCTTTTTGTTGATTCCTACTATAATATAGACTGAATTTTATGACGCTTCAATGGATTTTCATGCAAAAGATGAAATTTTTTTGAAATACCAT
The DNA here is from genome assembly GCF_048526665.1 of Candidatus Allofournierella excrementavium. Lineage (NCBI taxonomy): Bacteria > Bacillati > Bacillota > Clostridia > Eubacteriales > Oscillospiraceae > Allofournierella > Candidatus Allofournierella excrementavium. The sequence goes on along the minus strand of NZ_DBGFPE010000045.1, from coordinate 13,186 downwards.
AATTTTTCCCTCTTATCATAATCGGCTCCCGTTGTTTTGCCCCGGCGGCTCTGTTACGATGGTAGTGGACAAAAAACAACGCACAAAGGAGGCCGGTCAGATGAAACACGGCAAACATCCCTTCCTCCGGGACCTGAAAGAGAACCGGGTCAAGTGGCTCATGCTGCTGCCGGCGGCCATCGTGGTCATCCTGATGTGCTACATCCCCATGGGCGGCATCGTGCTGGCCTTCAAGGAGTACAACTACCACGACGGCATCTTCGGCAGCCCGTGGGTGGCCTTCAAGAACTTCGAGTACTTCTTCCAGTCGGGCAAGGCGTGGAGCGTCACCCGCAACACCATCCTCTACAACCTGGCGTTCCTCTGCGTCAACACCTTTTTGCAGATCACCTGCGCCATCCTTCTCTCGGAGCTGGCGGGCAAGTGGTTCAAGCGGATCACCCAGTCGGTGATGTTCTTCCCCTACTTCATCTCCTGGGTCGTGGTGGGGGCCTTCATCTACAACATGTTCAACTACGAGTTCGGCGCGGTGAACACCCTGCTGCGCTCGCTGGGCCTGGACCCGGTGGACATCTACTCCAACAAGGTGGTGTGGCCCTTCATCCTCATTGCGGTGAGCGCCTTCAAGAACGTGGGCTACGGCACGGTGATGTATCTGGCCAGCATCATGAACATCGACGGCCAGCTCTACGAAGCCGCCGACCTGGACGGCGCCAACATGTGGCAGAAGATACGCCACATCACCCTGCCGGGCATCCGGCCCACGGTGGTCATCCTGTTCCTGCTGGCCATCGGCACCATCATGAAGGGCGACTTCCAGATGTTCTGGCAGGTCACCGGCAACAACCCCATGGTGCTGGAGGTCACCGACGTCATCGACACCTACGTCACCCGCTCGCTGCTGCAACTGCAGGAGTTCGGCATGACCAGCGCCGCGGGCCTGTATCAGTCCACCTTCTCCTTCCTCTTGGTGCTTTTGGCCAACAAGCTGGTGAAAAAGGTGGAGCCTGACTACGCACTGTTCTGAAAGGAGGCGGTCTCATGGCAAGCAAGACCAAAACCGGCAAAAAGCCCGTGGGGCGGGACCGCGTTGCCTTTGACGTGCTCTCGGTGGCCGTGCTGACGGTGCTCTCTCTCTTCTGCCTGCTGCCCTTCTGGCTGGTGATCAGCGGCTCCTTCTCCGACCAGGCCTCCATCCTCACCCACGGCTACCGGCTCATCCCCGAGACCTTCTCGCTGGAGGCCTACCAGACCCTGTTCAAAATCCCGGGCGACTTGCTGCGGGCCTACGGCGTGACCATCTTCGTCACCGTCACCGGCACCTTCCTGGGTCTTTTGTTCACCAGCATGGCGGCCTATGTGCTGGCCAGCAGCACCTTCCGCTACCGCTATCAGATGTCCTTCTTCTTCTACTTCACCTCCATCTTCGGCGGCGGCCTTGTGCCCTGGTACATCTTCAACACCAAGTACCTGCACTTCCACAACAGCATCATCGCCCTCATCCTGCCCATCCTCATCAACGTGACCTACCTGCTCATCCTGAAAAGCTACATGGCGGGCATCCCGGAGGCGCTGTATGAATCCGCCCGGCTGGACGGCGCGGGCGACTTCACCATCTACCTGCGGGTGGCCATGCCGCTTTGCAAAGCCGGCCTTGCAACGGTGGGCCTGTTCATCGCCCTGAACTACTGGAACGACTGGTACGACGCGATGCTGTTTTTGGACGAAGGGCGCAGCGACCTGTATCCTTTGCAGTACTACCTGAACAACATCCTCACCAAGGCCCAGGCCATCGCCCAGGCGGCCGCCCGCAGCGGCCTGCCCATGAGCGAGGTGCCCAGCGAGCCCATGAAGCTGGCCATGACGGTGGTGGCCACCGGCCCCATCATCCTGCTCTACCCCTTCCTGCAAAAGTATTTCGTCAAGGGCGTCACCATCGGCGCCGTGAAAGGCTGACGGTAGCAAGCCGTGCGCAGTTGGCACACGGCAGTGTATAATTCACTTATAAGGAGGAAAAACCATGAAAAAATCAGCGAAACTGCTGGCCCTCGTTCTGGCCCTGGCGCTGGTGCTGACCGCGTTCGCAGGCTGCGGCGGCACGGGCACTTCCGGCTCCGCGGCGACCCCCGCCAGCACGTCCGGCTCCGAGCCCGCCGCCGGCCCGGACATCTCCGAGGAAGTCACCCTCACCATGTACCTTATCGGCGACCGCCCGGTGGACAACGATCTGGTGTTCGAGAAGATCAACGAGCGCCTGAAGGAAGAGATCAACGCCACCATCGACGTGAAGTTCATGAGCTGGAGCGAGTATGAACAGAAATACCCGCTGATCTTCGCCTCCGGCGAGGACTGGGACATCATCTTCACCGCCGACTGGTGCTTCTACAACGCCCAGGCCACCAAGCAGGGCTTCTGGGAGATCACCCCCGAAGCGCTCCAGACCTACGCCCCCATGACCGCCGAGAGCATGTATCCCGAAGCCTGGGAGCAGGCCAAGGTGGACGGCAAGGTCTACATGCTGCCCATGAACTATCAGGAGCTCACCGCCTACGTCTGGATGGCCCGCGGCGACCTGATGGACAAATACGGCATCGAATCTCTGGACACCTTTGACGGCGCCGAAGAGTACATGCAGGCCATCGTGGACAACGAGCCTTCCATGATCCCCCTGGACGTGGGCTCCGACTATGACCGTCAGTTCGTGTTCGACCTCTTCTGGAACGTGGAGTCCAACGCCAAGGGCGACGCCCGCTACGCCGTGCTCCCTCCCACCAACCTCCTCAACTGCGTGAGCTCGAACGACCCCGAAGCCAACGTGATGACCACGCTGGACACCGACATCTTCATGACCACCCTGAACAAGGTGAAGGATTGGCGCGACCGCGGCTTCTGGAGCCGCAACGCGGTGGTCAACACCCAGAACAACACCGAGAGCTTCCAGGCCGGCAAGTCCGCTCTGGCCGTGATGAACATCAACACCGCCAAGAGCCTCTACGCCACCCTGCAGGCCGAGCATCCCGAGTGGGATGTGCGCGTGTTTGACGCCATGAACGGCGCCCCCGCCACCATCCAGTCCTACCTTGCCAACGGCATGAGCATCTTCTCCAAGTCCAAGAACCCCGAGCGCGCTCTGATGGCTCTGGACTACCTGCGCAACGACGAGATCTGCCACAACCTGTTCTGCTACGGCATCGAAGGCGTGCACTGGGAGGCCGTTGGCGAGCATGGCCTGAAGTCCCTGCCCGACAGCACCAACTACGCCTACGACAGCAACTGCAACTGGGGCGTGCGCAACGACAAATACTGGCGCACCGTTGAGGGCGGCATCCCCAACGCCGAGGAGCTGACCGAGAACTGGAAGGCCACCGCCCGCAGCGGCCGCTACCTGACCTTCGTGTTCGACGACTCCGCCGTGAAGAACGAGGTCGCCGCCGTGAGCGAGATCTACAACTCCGACTACAAGCTGCTGCAGCTTGGCTTCACCGACGACCCGGAGGGCGATGTGGCGAAGCTGAAGACCAAACTGGAAGCCGCCGGCATCACCGCGCTGCAGGAGGCCTTCCACACCCAGGCCCTCACCTTCCTGGAGAACAACCCTGTGGAATAAACCTGACCCTGAAGCGGGGGAGGCGGGCGTGTCCCGCCTCCCCTGTTTTGGCATCGATGGGAGTTTTTCTATGACGAGCTATGAATTTTTCCTCACCGACAGCCTGGAAAAGGTGCTGCCGGACCGGAGGCCGGAAGCCGCCGACCCCGGCGCGCCCCGGCTGCTGAAAAACCAGCGCTGGGCCTTCCAGCTGGCCTACACCTGCCAGAACGATGACTTCGGCGAGACCTCCACGCTGTTTTCTTTGCGGTGCACGGGCTCCGCCAAGGCGGCTCTGGACCTTTTCCGGGTGGAGCTGGTGCCCTGTGACTATCCCTGCCACGGCACCTGGGACGAGGACTACCTCACCACCCGGCCCGGCCTGCTGCCGGACCTGCTGCGCCCGGCGGGCTGGGAGGAATCCTTCAAGGCGGTGCCCGCCCAGTGGCGCAGCCTGTGGTTCTCGCTGGACGCGGCGCGCCTTGCCCCCGGCCCGGCGGACCTGCGGCTGGAGGTGCTGGGCCCGGAGGGCGAGAAGCTGGCGGAGTTTGCCTTCGGGGTGGAGGTGCTGGACACGGCCCTGCCGCCCCAGACCCTGCTGCAGACCCAGTGGTTCCACGCCGACTGCCTGGCGGACTACTACCATGTGCCGGTGTTCAGCGAGGAGCACTGGCGCATCCTGGACAATTTCATGGCCAGCGCCGCCGACCACGGCATCAACATGCTGCTCACCCCGGTGTTCACCCCGCCGCTGGACACTGCCAAAGGCGGCGAGCGCACCACCGTGCAGCTGGTGGACGTGGCCCTTGAGGATGGCCGGTGGAGCTTCGGCTTTGACAAGCTGCGCCGCTGGGTACAGATGGCCCGCCGCCACGGCATCACCGAGATCGAGGTGGCCCACCTGTTCACCCAGTGGGGGGCGGAGTTTGCTCCCAAGGTGATGGTGCAGACTCCCCAGGGGCTGGAAAAGCGCTTCGGCTGGCACACCCCGGCGGTGGGCGGGGAGTACACCGAATTCCTCCACGCCTTCCTGCCCGCGCTGAAGGCGGAGCTGGACGGCCTTGTGGGGCTGGACCACGTGTGGTTCCACATTTCGGACGAGCCCCACGACCACGAAAAGGAGACCTACGCCGCCGCCAAGGCCACAGTGGCCGACCTGCTGGAGGGCTGCCACGTCATCGACGCCCTCAGCAGCTATGACATCTACCGGGAGGGTATTGTGGAAAAGCCGGTGGTCTGCAACGACCACATCCAGACCTTCGTGGACCACGGCGTGCAGCACCTGTGGACCTATTACTGCACGGTGCAGGCGCTGGCGGTGCCCAACCGCTTCATGGCCATGCCCAGCACCCGCTGCCGCATTATGGGCGCGCTGCTCTATCAGTACGATTTGGAGGGCTTTCTGCACTGGGGCTTCAACTTCTACAACGTCCAGCGCTCGGTGCGCCCCATCGACCCCTTCCGGGTGACCGACGCGGGCGAAGCCTTCCCCTCGGGGGACGCGTTCCTGGTCTACCCCGCCCCCGACGGCGCCGCCTGGGGCTCGCTGCAGGGCGAGGCCCACAAGGCCGCCCTGCAGGACCTGCGGCTGCTGCGCCTGTGCGAGAGCCGCATCGGCCGGCCGGCCACGCTGGACCTTTTGAAAGAGGTAGGCGGCGAGATGACCTTCACTGAATATCCCCGGACCAAAGCCTTCTTCGCCCGGCTGTGGCAGGCCGTGGAGGAACGGCTGGGGCTGTGAAACAAAACAAAGGCGCCGCGGCCCTTTTGGGGCCGCGGCGCCTGTCGCTTTTGCCGCACGTTGTCAGATGAAGGGGTTGAAGAAGCGGTCGCCGTCCCAGAAGGTGATGACGAGGCTGGCGGCCAGCAGGGCCACGCCCAGCGCCAGCACCAGCCAGTCGTTCCTGGTGAAGGGCCGCTGCACGTACCAGGTGCGCTTTTTCTTCTTGCCGAAGCCCCGCAGCTCCATGGCGTTGCTGATGGTGTCGATGCGGGCCAGGCTGGAGAGGATGAGGGGCAAGAGGATGTTCACCGAGTTTTTCAGCCGGGCGCTCAGCTTTTCCTTGCTGCCCAGTTCCACGCCGCGGGCCTGCTGGGCCTGGCTGATGCTGTGGTAGTCCCGCTGGATGTCGGGGATGTAGCGCAGGGCGATGGCCACCGAGTAGCCCACCCGGTAGGAAACGCCGATGGAGTTGAGGCTGGCGGCGAACTCGCTGGGGTCGGTGGCGGAGATGAACAGGATCGCCACCGGCAGGGCCACGAAGTACTTCAGCGAGATGTTCAAAGTGTAGAACAGCTGCTCCCAGGTGATGGTGTAGCGCCAGAACAGGGTGACGATGACGTGGCGGGTGCCATAGATCTCCACGCCCTGCTCGGGGCTGAACAGATAGATGAACACGTTGTTCAAAATCAGGAACACCAGCATGAACACCAGCATGAAGCGCACTTCCCGCAGCTTGATGCGGCTGGCCTTGAAGGCGGCGAAGCTCACCACCATCAGGCCGATGAGCACCCGGGTGTCGTAGGTGATCATGCTGGCGAAGGTGAACAGCAGGAAAAACGCCAGCTTGGTGGTGCCGGTGAGCGAGTGCACAAAGCTCTTGCGCGGCAGATAGTTCAGAACGGTGTTAGCAGCCATGCTCGCGCACCTCCCGGTCAAAGTCGATGAACCGCTGGACGAAGGCCTCCGGCGGCGCGATGCCGCACCGGTTCGCCAGGGTGAACAGGCTGGTCTCCTTCAGCGCCGCCCGCTCGATGAGCGCCGGGTCGCACAGCACCCCGGCGGCGGAGCGGTCCGCGATGAGCCGCCCGTCGCTGAACACCAGCGCCCGGGGGGTGTATTCCAGCATCAGGTGCATGTCGTGGGTGATCATCAGCACCGTCACCCCCTGCCGGTTCAGCCCCCGCAGGAACTCCATAATTTCGGTGTAGTGGCGGAAGTCCTGCCCGGCGGTGGGCTCGTCCAGAATGATGACGTCCGGGCCCAGGGCCAGCACGCTGGCGATGGTCACCCGCTTTTTCTGGCCGAAGCTCAAGGCGCTCACCGGCCAGTTGCGGAAGGGGTAGAGCCCGCAGATCTTCAGCGTGTCCTCCACCTTCGCCCGCACCTCGTCGGGGGCAAGGCCGCTCTGCACAAGGCCCAGGGCCACCTCGTCGAAGATCATGGTCTTGGAGATCATCTGGTTCGGGTTCTGCATCACATAGCCGATGCGGCCCGCCCGCTGGCGGATGGTGTCGCCGGTGATGTCCCGCCCGTCCAGCAGAATGGAGCCGGAGCCGGGGGCCTCAAACCCGCAGATGAGTTTGGAAAGGGTGGATTTGCCCGCGCCGTTGCGGCCCACGATGCTCACCATCTCCCCTTTTCGCACGGCGAAGGAGATGTTTTGCAGGGTGGTGCGGTCCTTGGTGTAGCCAAAGCGCAGGTCCTTCACCTCCAGCAGCACCGGCTGCTCGGGAGCGGGGGCGGCGGCGGGGGCCGCGTGGTACCAGGCGCGCACCGCGTCCTTGTCGGCCTCGGTGAGCTCCAGCGTGTCGGGGTGGGCGGGCTTTTTCTCCGGCGTGAGGGTCACGCCGGCGTATTTCAGCGCGGTGAGGTAGAGGGGTTCCCGGATGCCCGCCTCGGTGAGCAGCGGCGAGCAGAGCAGCTCGTCGGGGCGCAGGTCGGCGGCGATGCGGCCCTCGTCCATCAGCACGATGCGGTCCACGCTGCGCCAGAGCACGTCCTCCAGCCGGTGCTCGATGATGAGCACGGTGGTGTCGGTCTCCTTCTGGATGCGGTCGATGAGCTCGATGGTCTGCTTGCCCGCCGCCGGGTCAAGGTTTGCCAGCGGCTCGTCGAACAGCAGAATTTTCACCGCGTCCACCATCACGCCCGCAAGGCTCACCCGCTGCTTCTGCCCGCCGGAGAGCTCGTGGGGCGCAAAGCCCAGGTGATGGTCCACGTCCACCAGTTTGGCGGCGCGGGCCACGGCGGCGTGCATCTCCTTCTGGGGCACGCAGTCGTTTTCCAGCGCGAAGGCGATGTCCTCGGCCACCGTCAGGCCGATGAACTGGCCGTCCGGGTCCTGCAGCACCGTGCCCACCGATTTGGACAGCGCAAAGATGCTCTCCTTCTTCGCCTGCTTGCCGTCCACCATCAAGGTGCCGGTGGATTCGCCGGGGTAGCTGAAAGGAATGAGCCCGTTGATGCAGCTGGCCAGGGTGGATTTGCCCGAGCCGGAGGGCCCGGCGATCAAAATCTTTTCGCCGGGATAGATGTCCAGGTCGATGTTGTAGAGGGTGGGCCGGGCCTGGGCGCGGTATTGGAAGGTGAAATCCCGGAAGGAAATGATGGGGTCCATAGACAGCGCTCCTCGCAGTTCAAAAATCAAAGGAAACGGGGGCAGGGCACTGCCCTGCCCCCGATGCAAAACGCACCGAAACGGCTTGCCGCACAAGCGTTCCGACGGGCGAAGTGCCGGAGAAAGGAGCTTACTCCTTGTCCAGCGAGCCCTTCTTGGCGATGGTCTTGCAGAAAGCAGCCACCAGCAGGCCGCCCACGATCACGGCGGTCAGGCTGTTGACGATGGCGGCAAAGGCGCCCTGGGTGAACACCTTGTCGGCGGGCTCGGCGTAGATGAGGATATCCAGGCCGGGGGCCACCAGCAGCCAGGCGACGGCGTTGGCCACCACGTTGATCACGGCGAACAGAACGAACTTGCCCTTGCCGAAGTCGCCTTCGCTGAGGGCCAGCTTCTTGGCCACCAGGCCCACGATCACGCCCACCAGGGTGGAGGCGATGACCCAGCTCCACCAGGGGCTGCCGCCCCAGGACAGGTCGATCAGGGTGTGGCCGATGAAGCCGATGAGGCCGCCGGCCACAGGGCCGTACATGGCGGCCAGCATGCCCAGAATGGCGTACTGCAGGCTGATGTTGGTGTTGGGCACACCGCTGGGGATGGCCACGAAACGGCCCAGCACAAAGAACAGGGCGGCGCCGATGCCCACCGCGACCACGGTCTTGATGGAAGAATTTTTCATGTTGCACACTCCTCACATTATAAAAACAAAACTATCCGCCGGCGGAAGGGCCTGTCCCTTCCGCGGAGAATCAAACGGGATGCACCGCCTTATTCGTAGACGATGCGGGGCGCTTTGCGCAGGGCGATGCGCCATTTGATGCCGGTGCCGATGTTGTAGGCCTTGGAGAAGCTGCCCTGGTTGATGGCAACGGCCACACAGTCCAGGCTGTTGACGTAGAGCAGCGGCTCGCCCACGTTCACGTCGGCAAAGCTCTTGGCATAGACCATGATGTTCTTGTAGAGGGTGCGGGTGTCGTTGGCGATGGACACCTCCACCCGGCCGCCGTGCTTTACGCCCAGCTTTGCGAACATTTCCCGGGGGATGTTGGTCCACAGCGAGCCGAAGCGCACGTCCAGCACGTCGATGGTGCCGGTGATGACGTCCTCCTCGCACTTTGCCTCGATGACCGGCAGCTCGATGACGCTGCCCACCGGAACCTGGGGGCCCACCTGCTCGAAGGTGATGACGCCCGAAGCCAGCCGCGCGCCGGTGTAGGCATAGATGTCACGGCCGTGGAAGGTGTAGCTCTCGCCGGAGTTGGGCAGCCGGTTCACGCTCTCGTCGATGATGCGGGCCTCTTCGATGCCGCACATCCGCTTGATGTGGGTGAGGGTGCCGTTGTCCGGCGTGATGATGTAGTGGCCCTCGGCGGTCTTCACCGCGATGCTGCGCCGGGTGGAGCCCACGCCCGGGTCCACCACGCTCACGAAAACGCTGTTTTTCGGCCAGTAGCTCACCGTCTGGATGAGGCGGTAGCTGGCCTCCCAGATGTCGTACTGGGGGATGTCGTGGGTCAGGTCAAACACCCGCAGCTCGGGGCACACGCCCTGGGCCACCCCGTACATGGCGCACACCGCGCCGTCGGCATAGCCGAAGTCAGATTGAAGGATCAGCGGTTCCATGCTCTCAACACGTCCTTTTGCACGCAAAAATTACACTTAAGTATACGCTTTTCCCTCCGGGCTTGTCAAGACTGCCGGGGCGGGAAAAAGCGCGCCCCGCCGCGCTTTTTCGGCCTTTGGGGCGCGGCGCTCACCCCTGCTGTTTGCGCACGATCTTTCCGTCCCGCACTTCCACCTCGCCCAGTGTGTCCAGCACATTGGCGCGCCAGTCCAGCTCCTCTTTGTCCTGAAAACCGAGGAAGAACACCGTCTCCACCGCCTCCCGGTCAAAAAAGTACATGCCCGCCGGGCCGGTGATGCCCTCGGGATACAGGCAGGCGGAATAGTCGCAGACCTTGTCGCTGCCCGCCCGGGTCTGGATGCGCCCGCAGATCATCAGCCGCTTTTCGCCGCCTTTGAGCAGCACCACCGAGCCGATGGGCAGAAGATTTTTGTACATCACAAGCGCCCCCTTTTCTTTCATTATACAGGCCCCGGAAAGGGGGCGCAAGGCGGCGGCCCTTGCACTTTGGCGTGTTTTTTTGTAAGATGGAGCCAGAACTTTCTTGAGGGAGGAGAAACGGGAAATGAACGACGAAACAATGCTGGAACAGGAGCAGCAGGCCTTCCTGCTGGACACCCTGAAAAAACTCCTCGGGCAGGACAGCCCCAGCGGCTTCACCCACAAGGCGACGGCCCTGGCCAAGGATATTGCGGAAGGGCTGGGCTTCGAGGCCTGGCTGACCAATAAGGGCAACCTGGTGGTGAAGGTGCCCGGCCGGGAGGCCGGCCGCACGGTGGGCCTGTGCGCCCATGTGGACACCCTGGGCCTGATGGTGCGCTCCGTCACCGCCGACGGCATGCTGATGGTGACGAAGGTGGGCGGCCCGCTGATGCCCACCCTGGACGGCGAATACTGCCGCATCTACACCCGGGACGGCAGGGTCTACACCGGCACGGTGCTCAGCCTCTCCCCCGCGGTCCACGTGCAGGACGACGCCGCCACCCGCCCCCGGGACGAAAAGAACATGGCGGTGCGCATCGACGAGAAGGTGCGCAGCAAGGCGGATGTGGAGGCCCTGGGCATCGCCGCCGGCGACTATGTCTGCTATGACCCCAAGACCGTGGTGACCGAAAGCGGCTTTGTGAAGTCCCGCTTCCTGGACGACAAGGCAAGCTCCGCCTGCCTTTTGACCCTTTTGTGGCGGATGCACGCCACCGGGATGCGCCCCCGGTTCGACAGCTACTTCACCCTCACCGTCCATGAAGAAGTGGGCCACGGCGGGGCTACCCTGCCGGTGGTGGACGAGCTGCTGGCGGTGGACATGGGCTGCATCGGCGAGGACCTCTCCTGCACCGAGTATCAGGTGTCCATCTGCGCCAAGGACTCCGGCGGCCCCTACGACTACGGCATGGTCAGCCGTCTGGTGCAGCTGGCGAAGGAGAACGGCGTGGACTACGCGGTGGACATCTACCCCCACTACGGCTCCGACGTGGGCGCGGCCTGGCGCACCGGCATGGACGCCCGGGGCGCGCTCATCGGCCCGGGCGTGCACGCCTCCCACGGCATGGAGCGCACCCATCTGGACGGCCTGAACGCCACCCTCAAGCTGGCCGGGCTCTATCTGGAACTGGCATAAACAAAAAACGAAGGGACCGCCCCGGCAGCATGCCGGGGCGGTCCCTCTTTTGGGGGAAGAAAAAAGCGTTTTTGCGGCCCTCAGGCCAGGGCCGCGCCCAGGGCGCGGCAGGCGGCGAGGGCGTCCCCGTCCGGGGCCTCGCAGCAGATGACCGAGGGGGCGGCCAGGGCGATGCCGGCGGCGGCGCAGCGCTCTTCCCAGCTGCGCATCCACTCCCCGTCGCCCCAGCCGTAGGAGCCGAACAGCCCCACCCTGCGCCCGGCAAGCCCCGCCTCGCAGGCGGCGAACATGGGCTCGAACTCGCTCTCCTCCAGCTGTTCCGCTCCCATGGAGGGGCAGCCGAAGGCAAAGGCGTCATAGTTTGCAAGGGCGGCAGGGTCAAAGGCGGCCGCCGGGATCAGTTCGGCCCCGGGGCCCGCGCCTTCCGCCACCGCGGCGGCCATGGCCTCGGTGTTGCCGGTGCCGCTCCAAAAAACAACTGCGATCTTATTCATGTTGAAACCTCTCTTTCGTCGTCAGCCGGCCACGGCCAGCTTTTCCAGCGGACAGCCCTGCGCCAGCCGGGCCTCCAAAATGCGGGTGCAGCGCCGCCAGGCCTCAAAGGTGCGCAGGGCGGCGGCCTCGTTGCCGTAGACCTTCCAGCAGCCCGCGCACTTGTGGCGACAGGCCCCGTTGCAGATGAAGCCCCGCACGTCCCGGGGCGGATAGCTCAGAAACAGCCCGATCTCGTGGGGGAACGCCTCCCCCGCCCGCAGCTTTCGGGCCAGCCGCGCAAGGCAGCGGCAGGCGGCTTCCGCGCCGTAGCCCCGCTCTCTTAGCAGGGCGCGGGCCTCGCCGCCCGCCAGCTCCCGCTCCAGCGCCCGGGGCCGGTAAAGATAGATCAGCGCCCGCCCCTTCTCCGTTTGCAGGGGCAGCACCCGCAGCCCTTTGGGGGCCAGCGCCCGGTTCAGCCTCCGCAGTTCGCCGGTCAGCTGCCCTGCGTCCCGGCAGGGGCAGGAGAACAGGCTCCCGGCCTTCAGCCCCGCCAGCGTGGGGGCGCAGTGGTGCACGATCAGTTGGTCGGACATGGCGGCTCCTTTCTGATTTGGCGGTTAGTTATGACTAACCAAGATGGAAAACAAATGCCGCGGGGCCCGCGGGCCGGGCGGCGTGGCCGAAGGGAAGAGGCGGGGCAGGCGCGCGTTTGGGCCGCGCGCCCGCCCCGCAGCCCGCCCGGCCGGGAAAGGAAAAAGAGCGAGGGGCCGTTCGTCTTTTTCGGGCCGGGCGGGGCCCTTCGGAGAGAAAATGCCCATCGGCTCCGCCGTGTTTGCCGCCGGCGGGCCGGGCGTGGATGATTCGGTTCGTTCAGCGCTCCTCCTGCGCCGCGCTGCCGTGGCAGCCCTGGCAGCCGGAACAGCCGCCGGAGCAGCCGCCGGAGTCGGGGCAGCCGATGCACTTTTTGCCGCTCTTTTTCGCCTTGTAGACATAGAAGGCGGCGGCCAGGACGATGGCGGCGATGATGCCGCCGGCGATGAGGTTGGCCATCATGCGGCGCTCACCCCCTTGAGGGAGTACTCCTTGGCCAGCGAGCGGTCGCTCCGCAGGCACAGCCAGGTGAGGATGGCGGCAAAGACGGCCACGGCGGCAAGGCCGGGCACCGCGCCCGCGCCGAAGGAGCCGGTGGTGATGAGGGTGCCGAACTGGTAGACCAGCACGCCCACCGAGTAGCCGGTGCCCAGCTGCAGGCCGATGCCGGCCCACAGCCACTTGGCGCTCTTCATCTCGCTGTTCATCGCGCCGATGGCCGCAAAGCAGGGCGGGGTGTACAGGTTGAACATCAGATAGGCCAGGGCCGCCACCTTGGTGATGGCGATGATGCCCGCCACCTGGGCGCCGGAGCCCTCCAGCATGGCCAGTTCGTCGGTGTCAATGAGGTTCTCAAGACCCACAAAGCAGACAGCCAGAGTACCCACCACGTTTTCCTTGGCGATGAAGCCGGTGACAGCGGCGGCGGCCAGCTGCCAGCTGAGGACGCCAAC
>NZ_DBGFPE010000044.1:0-2404 GCF_048526665.1 Candidatus Allofournierella excrementavium | reverse complement strand
TGGGCGTTCTGCGTGGGCGGCGGCATCTGCCTGCTGGGCGAGGTGCTGCGCGGGTGGTATCTTGGCATGGGGCTGGAAGCCCAGCTTGCCGGTACCCTGACCAGCTGCACTCTCATTGTGCTGTCGGCCCTGCTGACCACGCTGGGGCTCTACCAGAAGCTTGCCGCCAAAGCCGGGGCAGGCTCGCTGGTACCCATCACGGGCTTTGCCAACGCCGTGGTCAGCGCCGCCATCGAGTTCAAGCCCGAGGGCAGGGTCTGCGGCACCGGAGCCAAGATGTTCACCATTGCAGGGCCGGTCATCGTGTACGGCACGCTGGCGGCGGTGGTGTACGGCGCGGTGCTCTGGCTGCTGGGGGCTTCTGCTTTATAATACGGAACAGCCCCGCCGGATATTGCAGCGCCGCAGCACCAGTATAGCACGTGCCGGGGCATTTTTTGTAGAAAAAAAGGAGAAAATTTTATGACAGAGCGCCGGGGCGATACCCTGTTGTTCCATACCCCGCCGGTCATCGCCGCACAGGCGGCGGTGGGCGGCAAAAAAGAGAGCGATGGCCCGCTGGCGGCGGGCTTTGACGAACTGACCACCGACAACCGGCTGGGACAGTGCAGCTGGGAGGCCGCCGAAAAGCAGCTGCAGCTGCGGGCGGCACGGCTCTGCCTGCAAAAAGCGTCTCTGCCCGCAGAGCGGGTAGACCTTGCGCTGGCGGGGGACTTGCAGGCGCAGTGCACCGCCTCCGGCTACGCGCTGCGGGAGCTGGGCGTGCCCTTTGCGGGGCTGTTCGGGGCGTGCAGCACCATGGCCGAGGCGCTGGCGCTGGGCGCGGCGCTGTGCAGCAGCGGGGCGGCGCAGAACCTGCTGGCCATGACCTCCAGCCATTTCTGCGCGGCAGAGCGTCAGTTCCGCACCCCGCTGAGCTACGGCGCGGTGCGCACTCCTACCGCGCAGTGGACGGCCACCGCCGCCGGGTGCTGCCTGCTGCGTCCGGCAGGGCAGGGGGTGGGCGTTGCCGCCGCAACCCTTGGGCGGGTGCAGGACTATAACATCAAGGATATCAACAACATGGGTGCAGCCATGGCACCGGCAGCAGCAGCCACGCTATTGCAGTATCTTGCTGATACCCATGCAGAACTGCGGGATTTCGACTGCATCTACACCGGCGACCTTGGGCTGGTGGGCAGTCAGATGCTGCGGGAGCTGTTGGCGGCAGAGGGTCTGCTGCTGAAAAACCACGCGGACTGCGGCTGTCTGCTCTACGATGCCTGGGAGCAGCGGGTAAAAAGCGGCGGCTCGGGCGCGGGCTGCTGTGCCGCCGTGCTCTGTGGGCATATCCTGCCAAAGTTATTGCGCCGCGGCAGCCGCCGGGTGCTGTTCCTCGCCACTGGGGCGCTGATGAGCCAGACCACCTTTTTGCAGAAGGAGAGCATCCCGGCGGTGGCACATTTGGTAGAGCTGACCGCGCCGGAAAAGGAGAGCTGAAATGAACTATCTGTGGGCATTTTTAATGGGCGGTGTCCTCTGCGCGGTGGGGCAGCTGTTCATCGACCTGACAAAGCTGACCCCGGCACGCATCCTGACCGGCTATGTGGTGGCGGGAGTGGTGCTCTCGGCGGTGGGGCTGTATGCGCCGCTGGCAGAGTTTGCCGGTGCGGGGGCGAGCGTGCCCCTGCTGGGCTTCGGGCATCTGCTGGCAAAGGGGGTGCGCACCGCCGTGGCGGAAAAGGGTGCCATCGGAATCCTGACCGGCGGGCTGACCGCTGCTTCTGCGGGCATCACCGCAAGCCTTGTCTGCGGTGTGGTGTGCAGCCTTGTGGGCAAAAGCCACGACCAGAACTGATGTTTTGTCTGCGCTGCTTCGCCACATTTTGCGTCCGGCGGCTGGTAAACTGGGGGCAAAACGGAGGTGAGGCGCATGAAACGCAGCGGACAGACCGTATTGTGGGAGCTGTGGGCGGCGCTGTGCCTGTGCACGGCGCTGGTGCTGCCGCCGGGCAGCCCGTGGCTGCACGAGCCGGCACTTTTGTACCCGGGGCTTATGCTGGCGGCAGTCGTGCCCGCCGCGTGGGCGGTGTGGTGGGTGGTGGTGCCGCCGCAGCCGTTGCCGCCGGAGCAGCTGCTGGAACCGGTGCAGCGGCAGAGCCTTGCCGCACTGTGCGGGACATAACAGCGGAAAAAACAAAAACCCCTGTGCCGGTTACCCGGTACAGAGGTTTTGTTCGTCAATCAAACTGCGCGATCAAGCGTTCTTGTTAGCACGCTTTGCCATACGGCTGATCTTGCGGCTGGCGGTGTTCTTCTTGATGACACCCTTAGCGCGAGCCTTGTCGATCGCGGAAACAGCAGCCAGGACGGTTGCGTCCTTGTCAGCGGCATTCGCATCGATGGCAGCGTCTGCCTTCTTGAC
>NZ_DBGFPE010000043.1:0-1562 GCF_048526665.1 Candidatus Allofournierella excrementavium | reverse complement strand
GGCGGCGCGCTGAAGAACACCCCTGCCGTCGATCTGGGTGCCATCGTCATCAAAGAGGCTCTGAACCGTGCCGGCGTGAAGCCCGAGCAGGTGGATGAGGTCATGTTTGGCTGCATCCTGACCGCCGCCCAGGGCCAGAACGTGGCCCGCCAGGCCTCCATCAAGGCCGGCATCC
Organism: Candidatus Allofournierella excrementavium; assembly: GCF_048526665.1. Classification (NCBI taxonomy): domain Bacteria; kingdom Bacillati; phylum Bacillota; class Clostridia; order Eubacteriales; family Oscillospiraceae; genus Allofournierella; species Candidatus Allofournierella excrementavium. The sequence continues at coordinate 1,387 of NZ_DBGFPE010000043.1, read as the reverse complement.
CCTATTCCGTCCCCGCTTACACCGTGGGCATGGTCTGCGGCTCCGGCATGAAGTCCATGATCGAGGGCGCCCGCTCCATCCTGGCCGGCGACGCCGACGTGGTTGTCTGCGGCGGCACTGAGAACATGAGCGCCGCTCCCTACGCCGTTCCCACCGGCCGCTACGGCGCCCGGATGGGTCACACCCAGATGATCGACACCATGATCAAGGACGGCCTGTGGGACGCCTACAACAACTATCACATGGGCACCACCGCTGAGAACATCGCGGACATCTGGGGCATCACCCGCAAGGAGATGGACGAGTTCGCCGCCTCCTCCCAGCAGAAGACCGAGGCCGCCCAGAAGGCTGGCAAGTTCGAGGCTGAGATCGTCCCCGTGCCCGTGAAGGTCAAGAAGGACATCGTGGAGTTCAAGGTGGACGAGTTCCCCCGTGCCGGCGTGACCGCCGAGGGCATCTCCAAGCTGAAGGGCGCCTTCCCCGTGGGGCCCGAGTCCCCCAATCCCCAGGTGGTCCACACCTTTGAGCCCACCGGCATCCAGGAGACCGACGACAAGGGTCAGCAGCGCGTGACTGCCGCCAACGCCTCCGGCATCAACGACGGCGCCGCCGCACTGGTGCTGGCCTCCGGTGAGGCTGTGGAGAAGTACGGCCTGAAGCCCATGGCCAAGCTGATCGGCTGGGGCCAGGGCGGCGTGGATCCCAAGATCATGGGCGTCGGCCCCGTGCCCGCCTCCCGTCAGGCCATGACCAAGGCCGGCGTGACCATCGACGATATCGACCTGGTGGAGGCCAACGAGGCGTTCGCCGCCCAGTCCATCGCCGTGGCCCGTGAGCTGGGCTTTGACATGAGCAAGGTCAACGTCAACGGCGGCGCCATCTCCCTGGGCCACCCCGTCGGCGCGTCCGGTGCCCGGATCATCGTGACCCTGCTGCACGAGATGCAGAAGCGGCCCGAGGCCAAGAAGGGCCTGGCTACCCTGTGCATCGGCGGCGGCATGGGCGTTGCCACCGTGTTCGAGAAGTGCTGAATTGATCTTCCGGCAGAGCACCGTCTCCGCTGGATGTGAAAAGGCGTCCCCGGCCATTAGCCGGGGGCGCCTCTTTTTTTGTGCCGGGAAGCGGCGTGCCGCAGGGCCGCCATCCAGCAGAACGGCAGGAGGACGAGGGTATAAAAGCGCCTGGAGGCGGCCTGAGAGGATGCCCAAGCAGTTTGCGGATCGCACATCAGCCGGAGTTTTTGCAGGGACCGCGCTATGAAAGGCACCTGGCAGCCGCTGGAATGCGGTGGAACGGATAAGAAGGCCGCTGTAAGCCGAAAACTGGCTTACAGCGGCTGACTTGGCACCCCTGACCAGACTCTAACTGGTGGCCTACCGCTTAGGAG
>NZ_DBGFPE010000042.1:0-121249 GCF_048526665.1 Candidatus Allofournierella excrementavium | reverse complement strand
TTGTCCATGAAGCGGTCAAAGGTGAGGACGGAAGCCGGGAACAGGAGGTAGAAATCTTCTACCGCTTTATCGGCAAAATTGATTAAATGACACCAATATTTTTAACTATGTGATACCGGCGGCGCGCTGCCGGACGTGGCCCTGCTCTGCCCGCTGGCCCGGGCACTGGGCTGCAGTGCCGACGAACTGCTGGGCTTTCGGCCGGAACTTTCCCCGGAAGAGATAGACGCGGTGTGCAAAACGCCCCGGGCGCTGTTCGACGGGGGCGACTGGTGCGGCGCGCTGGAGTTCTGCCGCCAACGCCTGCGGGAGTACCCCGGCGATCTGAACCTGCGGTTCCGGCTGGGCTTCCTGTTGGCGGGCTTCGCAGATAAAACCCGGGACGAAGCCGCCCGGGAAGAACTGTGCACAGCCGCCGCCGGGCTCTTTGAACAGGCGGTGGAGCTGCCCGATGAAGAGCAGCGCCGCGCCGCCTGGAGGATGCTGGCCCGCCTTTATGCCGACAAGGGCCAGTTCGACCGGGCGCTGGAGGCTCTGGGCAACCTGCCCAGCTGCAACCAGGAGGGCTTGGGCCTGCGGGCGGACATCCTGCGGCGGATGGGGGACCTGAACGGGGCCGCCCGGCTGGAGGAGACCACTCTCTCCGCCCAGCTGGCCGCGCTGGACCACACCCTCACCAGCTTTGCCGCCACCCGGCGGGCCCAGGGCCTGCGCGAAGAGGCGGAACGACTGGAACAGCAGGCCCGGCGGCTGAAGGAACTGTTCGGCGCGCCCGCCGCCCCGGCGGGCTGCTGCTGCGAATGTGAAGGAGAAGCGAGCGAATGAAACAGAAGTTTGACGTCACCGGCATGAGCTGCGCCGCCTGCTCGGCGGCGGTGGAGCGTGCGGTGAACAAGCTGGAGGGCGTGGACAGCGCCCAGGTGAACCTGCTGGCCAATTCCATGCAGGTGGAATACGACGCGGCCGCCGTCACCGAGGCGGACATCTGCGCCGCAGTGGAAAAGGCGGGCTATGGCGCCAGCCCGGTTGCCCCTGCGGGCAGCAAAGACGCCCCGGCCAAGGCCGCCCCTGCCGGCGAGGACCCCGCCGAGGCGGAACTGCGCGGCATGAAAAAGCGGCTGGTGGTGTCGCTGGCCTTTCTTATCCCGCTGATGTACGTCTCCATGGGCCACATGATGGGCCTGCCGCTGCCCGCCTTTTTCCACGGGCGGGAGGGCGCGGTGGCCTTTGCCCTCACCCAGTTTCTGCTGGTGCTGCCCATCATGTATGTGAACCGCAAGTTCTATATCGTGGGATTCAAGAGCCTGTGGCACCGCAGCCCCAACATGGACAGCCTCATCGCCCTGGGCAGCGCCGCCGCCGTGGTCTACGGCCTGTTCGCCCTCTACCGCATCGGCTGGGGCCTGGGCACGGGGGACATGGAACTGGTGGACCGCTACCGCATGGACCTCTATTTTGAGTCGGCAGGCACCATCCTCACCCTCATCACCCTGGGCAAGTTCCTGGAGGCCCGGGCCAAGGGACGCACCGGGGCGGCCATCCGTGCGCTGATGGACCTTGCCCCCGACACCGCCCTGGTGCTGCGGGACGGCGCGGAGGTGGAGATACCCGCCGAGGAAGTAGCCGTGGGGGACACGGTGGTCATCAAGCCGGGCATGCGCATCCCGGTGGACGGCACGGTGCTCACCGGCCTGTCCAGCGTGGACGAGTCCGCCGTTACCGGCGAGAGCATCCCGGCGGAAAAAGCCCCCGGCGCGCGGGTCATCGCCGCCTCCATCAACCGCTCCGGCAGCTTCACCTTCCGGGCGGAAAAGGTGGGGCAGGACACCACCCTCGCCCAGATCATCGCCCTGGTGCAGGACGCGGGAGCCACCAAGGCCCCCATCGCCAAGCTGGCGGATAAAGTGAGCGGCGTGTTCGTGCCGGTGGTCATCGCCATCGCGCTGGCCGCCTTTGGCGTGTGGCTGGCGCTGGGCCAGACCATGGAGTTCGCCCTGGCCCGGGCCATCTCGGTGCTGGTCATCAGCTGCCCTTGCGCCCTGGGCCTCGCCACCCCGGTGGCCATCATGGTGGGCACGGGCAAAGGCGCGCGGCTGGGCATCCTTTATAAAAACGCCGAAGCGCTGGAAAACGCCCACAAGGTGAACACCGTGGTGCTGGACAAGACCGGCACCATCACCGAGGGCAAGCCCGCCGTCACCGACCTGCTGCCCGCCCCCGGCGTGGACAAAACCGAACTGCTGCGGGTGGCCGCCGCGCTGGAAAAGCCCAGTGAACACCCGCTGGCGGAGGCCATCCTGGCCGCGGCGGGGGACATGCCCCTGCCCGAAGCCGAAAAATTCGAAGCCCTGCCCGGCCGGGGCGTGCGGGCCTTCGTGAACGGCCGGGAGCATCTGGCGGGCAATCTGCGCCTGATGGAGGAGCAGGGAGTGGATGCCGCCTGGGCCGCATCGGAGGCCGAGCGGCTGGCGAAGGAGGGCAAAACGCCCCTGTACTTCGCCGCCGAAGGCAGACTGCTGGGCCTTGTGGCCGCCGCCGACCCGGTGAAGCCCACCAGCGCCGCCGCCATCGGTGAATTGCAGGCCATGGGCCTCAAGGTCATCATGCTCACCGGTGACAACGCCCGAACCGCCGAAGCCATCCGGGCCCGCTTGGGCATCGAGCAGGTGGTGGCCGAGGTGCTGCCCCAGGACAAGGAGGCCCAGGTGCGCGCCTTGCAGCAGCAGGGCCGCCGGGTGGCCATGGTGGGCGACGGCATCAACGACGCCCCCGCCCTCACCCGGGCGGACGTGGGCGTGGCCATCGGCGCGGGCACGGACGTGGCCATCGACAGCGCCGACGTGGTGCTGATGAAGAGCGACCTGTGGGACTTGGTGAACGCCCTGCGCCTCTCCCGCGCCACCATCCGCAACATCCGGGAGAACCTGTTCTGGGCCTTCTTCTACAACAGCATCGGCATCCCGGTGGCGGCGGGCGCGCTTTACGGCTTCGGGCTGGTGCTGAACCCCATGCTGGGGGCCGCCGCCATGAGCCTTTCCAGCGTGTGCGTTGTTTCCAACGCCCTGCGCCTCAATTTCTTCAAGCCGAAACAGGCCGCCGCGCCCCAGCGCCCGGCGGACCTGCCTCAGAATAACGAACCCTGCGCCCAAGAGGCGCAGCCGAAAGGAGAACCTGTCATGACCGAGAAAACCATTCACATCGAAGGCATGGCCTGCGGCCACTGCACCGCCCGGGTAGAGAAGGCGCTGGCCGAGGTGGCCGGCGTGGCTTCCGCCAAGGCCGACCTGGAGGGCAAGTGCGCCAGGGTCACCCTGAACGCCCCGGTGGAGGACGCGACCCTCACCGCCGCCGTCACCGACGCGGGCTACGAAGTCACCGGCATCGAATAAACCGAGACAAAAAAAGAGCCGCCCGGCGGGGCGGCTCTTTTTTGTTTGGTTCACAGGAAGGTCTGCCAGCTGAAGAAGGCGAGGCCGAACACCACGGCCAGCACCACCAGCCAGGTCAACACCAGCAAGGGGCTGAGCCCCTGGCGCAGCTGACGCCACAGGCCGGGCCGCTTTTTCATTTCGCGTCACCCAGCAGGGCCGCCACCGCATCGGCGGCGGGGGCCAGGGCGTCGCCCGCGTAGGTCTCAATGGCGCCGCCGTCGGCGCAGGCGGTGAGCTGGGGGTCAAGCGGCATCTTGGCCAGCACCTTCACGCCGTACTTGGCGGCGGTCTCTTCCAGATGGCTGTCGCCGAAGACGGGGATTTTCTTGCCGCAGTCGGGGCAGACGAGGTAGCTCATGTTCTCCACCACGCCCAGGATGGGGATGTTCATCATCTGGGCCATCTTCACGGCCTTGCCCACGATCATGCTCACCAGTTCCTGGGGGCTGGTCACCACCACGATGCCGTCCACCGGCAGGGTCTGGAACACGGTCAGAGGCACGTCGCCGGTTCCCGGAGGCATGTCCACGAACAGGAAGTCAACGTCCTTCCAGATGACTTCCTGCCAGAACTGCTTCACAGCGCCGGCGATGACCGGGCCGCGCCACACCACGGGGTCCTCTTCGTTTTCCAGCAGCAGGTTCACGCTCATCACGTCGATGCCGGTGCGGCTCTGGATGGGCCAGATGCCGTTCTCATCGCCCAGCGCCCGGCCGTGGATGCCGAACAGCTTGGGGATGGAGGGGCCGGTGATGTCGGCGTCCAGCACGCCCACACGGTAGCCCCGGCGGCGCATCTCCACCGCCAGCAGGGCGCTGGTCATGCTCTTGCCAACGCCGCCCTTGCCGCTCACCACGCCGATGACCTTTTTGATGCTGCTCAGCTGGTGCGGGGGCTCGTGGAAGTCCTGGGGATTCTGGCGGCTGGCGCAGTTCTGCGAACAGCTGCTGCAATCATGGGTGCATTCGCTCATTGGTTTTTCTCTCCTTTATCTCACGGGGCGGGTCACAGCTTCGCCACGACGCCCTGCACCAGGTCCTGCAGGACCTGGGCGCGCCGGTCGGCGATGGCGATGACCTCGTCGCCCGAAAGCTTTTTCTTTTCAATGCCCGCGGCCATGTTGGTGATGAGGCTGATGGCCAGCACCGGCAGACCGCAGTGGCTGGCGGCGATGACCTCGGGCACGGTGCTCATGCCCACAGCGTCCGCGCCCAAAGTGCGGAAAGCACGAATTTCCGCCGGGGTCTCGTAGCTGGGGCCCATGTAGCCCAGATACACGCCGGCGCGCACGGCAACGCCCTGCTCGGCGGCCACTTTGAGCGCCAGCTCCCGCAGAGCGGGGGTGTAGGCGAAGGTCATGTCACAGAAGCGGGGCCCCACTTCCTCGTCGTTGGGGCCGGTGAGGGGGTTGCGGCCCATGAAGTTGATGTGGTCCTCAATGATCATCAGGTCGCCCACCGAGAACTCCAGGTTCACGCCGCCGGCGGCGTTGGTGAGGATGAGGGCCTCGATGCCCAGCTCCTTCATCACCCGCACGGGGAAGACGATGTCCTCCATGGAGTGGCCCTCGTAAAAGTGCAGCCGGCCCTGCATGCACAGCACCTGCTTGCCCGCCAGCTGCCCGGCAACAAAACGCCCGGCGTGGCCCGGCGCGGTGGACACCACAAAACCGGGGATTTCGGAATAGGGGATATAAACCGGGTTTTCCAGCCGGTCGGCAAGGCCGCCCAGGCCGCTGCCCAGCACCAGCCCCACCTGAGGCGCGGCGGGCAGCCGGTCCCGCAGAAAGCCGGCAGCCAGTCGAATCTTTTCGATCATACAAAAACCTCCTGTCGTAGTCCTTTTTATAGTAGCACAAACCCGCCGGAATGAAAAGGTGGCGGGGCATACTTTTTGCCGCCGCGCGCATAAGAATGGAGGGAGAAAACAGCGGGGGAGGCGCATCCATTGGCCGGAGTGCGGGTCTATCTGAAAAACGCGGCCATCCTCACGGTCACCGGCCTTGGCCTGCGGGCGGCGGGCATGGTGCTGCGGGTCTATATGGCGGCGCTGCTGGGGGCCGAGGGCATGGGCCTCTATCAGCTCATCTTCACCGTTTACGGCCTGACTGCCACCGTGGCCACTGCCGGCATGTCGGTGGCGGCCACCCGGCTGGCCGCCGAGGAACTGGCCCGCCTGGAAGCTCCCCGCGCCGCCGGCATGATGGCAAAGCTGACGCGCCTTTCTCTGGCGCTGGGCTTTGCCGCCTGCGCCGCTCAGCTGCTGCTGGCCCGGCCGGTGGCCCGCTTCGCCCTGGGAGACGTGCGAGCGGAACCGGGCCTTCTGGTGCTGGCCCCCAGCCTGCCCTTCATGGCGCTGGCAGCGGTGTTCAAGGGCTATTTTTTTGCCCGCCAGCGGGTGGGCCCGGGGGTGAAGAGCCAGGTCTTTGAGCAGGCGGTGCGCATCGCCCTTGCGGCGGCGGTGCTGCCCGCGGCGGGGGGCTGGGGCGCGCAGTACGCCTGCGCGGCGCTGGTGGCGGGCAACACCGTCAGCGAGGCGCTGGCCTGCCTGCTGCTTTTGCACGATTACAGAAAGGACGCCCGACGGCTGTTCGGCGGGGCGCGCCCGGCCCCGCCCGCCGACGCGGGCAGGCGCATCTGGCACATCCTGGCCCCGGTGGAGGGAGGCCGCTGCCTGGACAGCGCCCTCCATACGGCGGAGAACATGCTGGTGCCCGCCTGCCTGCTGGCCTTTCTGGGCAGCCGGGCCGAGAGCCTTGCCCAGTTCGGGGCCCTCAAGGGCATGGCCATGCCGGTGCTGCTCTTTCCCTTCTCCTTTCTCACGCCGCTGGCCACCCTGCTGCTGCCGGAGGTCACCCGCGCCCACATTCTTGGCCGCCGCCGCACGCTGGAAACGCTGGTGGGCCGCATCATGCTGTTCACCAACCTCTTTTCGGTGCTGGCGGGCGGGCTCATCGCCCTGAACGCCGCGCCCCTGGCCCGCCTGCTCTACCGGGACGAGAGCGTGGGCCTCTATCTTCTGGTGCTGGCCCCGGTGCTGCCCGGCATGTACCTGGACGCCATGGGCGATTCCATCCTCAAGGGCCTGGGGGAGGAGGTGGCCACCTTCCGTTACAGCATCTGGGACTCGATGCTGCGCATCGCGCTGGTGCTGCTGCTCATGCCCCGGTTCGGCATGACGGGCTTCCTTGTGGTGATGTGGGCCTCCAACGTAACCTCGGCGCTGCTGAACATCTTTCGCATCCGCAAGGTCACCGGCATCCGTACCCGCTGGTTCGAGTGGTTCATCCAGCCGGCCCTGCTCTTCGCCGCCGCCGCGGCCCTGGGCCAGACCTTCGTGCGCCTCGCCGCCCCGGCGGGGGACGTGTGGCAGGTGGCGTGCAGCGTTGCGGCCACCGGCGGGCTGTTCTGTGCCTTCTTGCTGCCCCTGGGGGCGGGCCGCCAGCTCAAGGCGGTGCTGGATGCCCGCCGCGCCCCGGCCAAAGAGAACTGAAAAAGCGGCGCTTCCGCCCCAGAGGGGAGAAAACGCCGCTCTTCTTTTGTTTAAAGGGCCTCGGCCCGCGCCCGCTCGCCGTCCCATTCGGTGAGCCGGGCAGTCACGATCTGGCCCGCCGCCGCGCCGGGGGCCTTCACCGCCACCGGCAGATACAGCCGGGTGTAGCCGGTGAAGAGGCTGCCGCTCACTGCCTTTTCCAGCAGCACCGTGTCCTCGGTGCCCAGCATCTCCCGGGCAAGCGCGCCGCGCACCTCGTCCGCCGCCGTTTGCAGCCGGTGCACCCGGTCCGCCTTCTGGGCCTCGGTGAGCTGGCCGGGGAAGTTCGCCGCGGGGGTGCCCGCCCGGCGGGAGTAGGGGAACACGTGCACCTTCAAAAACTTTTGCCGGCACACAAAGTCAAGACTCTCGGCAAACTCGTCCTCGGTCTCGCCGGGGAAACCCACAATAACGTCGGTGGTGAAGCTGGCGAAGCCCCCGAAGGCCGCCCGCAGCTTTTCCACCACCCGGGCGTACTCCTCGGCGGTGTACACCCGGCGCATCCGCCGCAGGGTGGCGGTGCAGCCGCTCTGCAGCGACAGGTGGAACTGGGGACACAGCTCCTTCACCGCCGCCATCCGGGCGATGGCCTCGTCGCTCAAAAGGTCCGGCTCCAGGCTCCCCAGCCGGATGCGCTCGATGCCCTCCACCTTCGCCGCGGCCTCAATGAGGCTCACCAGGTCGGTGCCGGTGTCCTTGCCGTAGCTGGGCAGGTTGATGCCGCTGAGCACCACCTCTTTGTAACCGGCGGCGGCCAGCGCGGTCAGCTCCTGCACCACGCTCTCCTCGCTGCGGCTGCGGCTGGCGCCCCGGGCCCGGGGGATGACGCAGTAGGCACAGCGGCGGTCGCAGCCGTCCTGCACCTTGATGAAGGCCCGGGTGTGGCCCTCAAAATTCTCCATGGGCAGTTCCTCGAACCGCTCGCCCTTTTCGTGGGCGCGGATGTCCACCACCCGCTCGCCGCTGTCCAGCGCTTTCTGAATGTCCTCCAGCATGGCGGCGCGGCCCACGTTGCCCACCACCACGTCCGCTTCTTCCAGCCCGGCGGCCTCCTCGGGGAACGCCTGGGGATAGCACCCGGCCATCACCGTCACCGCGCCGGGATTCTGGCGCTTGGCCCGCCGCAGCCACTGGCGGCTCTTCTTGTCGCCCCCGGCGGTCACGGTGCAGCTGTTCACCACGTAAACATCCGCCGCTTCGCCGTCCGCCGCGAGGGTATAGCCCCGGCGCAGGAACAGCTGTTCCAACGCCCCGGTCTCGTTTTGATTCACCTTGCAGCCAAGGGTGTAAAAGCTCACGCGCATAGGGTATCTCCTTCGTAAATACGGGGTGTTCTCCGCCTTATTATACGGCCCGGCGGGCAAAATCGCAAGGGCGGCGGCATATACATTCCATAGACAAAACCGGCCCCCGGGCCTGTGAAAAGAGAGGAAGGAACTCTTATGCTGAAAAAAAGACTGCTGGCCCTGGCGCTGTGCTGTGTGCTGGCGGCGGCGCTGTGCATGCCCGCCTTTGCCGAACCGCTGGCCGCCGGGCGCTTTGCTCTGCCGGATTTTGACGTGCCCTGCCGGGCGGCGGTGCTCATCGATCTTTCCAGCGGCACGGTGCTCTACGAAAAGGAGCCGGACACCCCCATGCCCATCGCCTCCATCACCAAGGTGATGACCCTGCTGCTCACCTTTGAGGCCATCGACGCGGGCAAGGTGAGCTTGCAGGACACGGTGCCCGTCTCCGACCACGCCTATAATATGGGCGGCAGTCAGATCTGGCTGGAACCGGGGGAGACATTCACCCTGGACGAGATGATAAAGGCCATCTGCGTGTCCAGCGCCAACGACGCGGCGGTGGCGGTGGCGGAATTCATCGGCGGGTCGGAACCGGCCTTTGCCGAACTGATGAACCAGAAGGCCGCGGAGCTGGGCATGGTGAACACCACCTTCAAAAACGCCTGCGGGCTGGACGAGGCGGGCCACCTCTCCACCGCCCGGGACGTGGCCATCATGAGCCGGGAAATGCTTTTGAAGCACCCCCAGATCACCGACTACACCACCATCTGGATGGACACGCTGCGGGGCGGGCAGACCCAGCTGCTCAACACCAACAAGCTGCTCAAGCGCTACCAGGGCATCACCGGCCTCAAGACCGGCACCACCAGCGGCGCGGGGGTGTGCATCTCCGCCAGCGCCAGCCGGGACGGGCTGGACCTGCTGGCGGTGGTGCTGGGCGCGGCCTCCAGCGCCGAGCGGTTCGACGCCGCCACCGCCCTGTTGGACTACGGCTTTGCCAACTTTGAAAACGTGACGGCCCCCGCGCCGGAGAACGCCCCCGCCAGCCTGCAGGTGACCGGCGGCGCCGAGGAGACTGTCAAGCTGGAATACGCCGCGCCCCAAAAGCTGCTGGTGCAGAAAGGAGAGGGCGGCGCCCTCACCGCCGAGCTGGAGCTGCCCCAGACCCTTGCGGCCCCGCTGGCGGCGGGCCAGCAGGTGGGCACGGTGACGGTGCGCAGCGGCGAGACGGTGCTGGGTTCCTGGCCGGTGACGGCGGCCGGGGAGGTGCAGCCCATGACGGTGCGGCTGGGATTTGAGCGCCTGCTGGCCGCCCTCACCGCCCACTGATTTTTTGCCAAATCCCGGCGGGCCACCTTGACTTTGTACTGTCAAAACGGTATAGTTATTACAAACAAACACCCAGCCTTCACCGCCCGGCGGCACCCCGTCGGCAGCGGGCCGGGGCAGAGGACGGGAGAGCATAACATGAGCGTAAAATTCAACGGAAAACACCTGAACGGTTTTGTGAACGAGGGCGAGTGGAGCGCCATCTGGCCCCAGGTGGAAACGGCCCACAAACTGCTGGAAGAGCGCACCGGCCCCGGCAACGATTTCCTGGGCTGGGTGGACCTCCCCGTCAACTATGACAAAGAGGAATTCGCCCGCATCAAGGCTGCTGCCGAAAAGATCCGTTCGGATTCCGACGTGCTGGTGGTCATCGGCATCGGCGGCTCCTATCTGGGCGCCCGTGCCGCCATCGAGGCCATCAAGGGCCAGATGTACAACTGCACCTGCAAAGACACCCCGCAGATCTTCTTCGCCGGCAACTCCATCTCGCCGGCCTACCTGAACGACATCCTGGCCTGCTGCGAAGGCAAGCGGGTGAGCGTGAACGTCATCTCCAAATCCGGCACCACCACCGAGCCCGCGCTGGCCTTCCGGGTGTTCAAGAAGTATCTGGAAGACCGCTACGGCAAGGAAGAGGCCAAAAACCGCATCTACGCCACCACCGACAAGGCCCGCGGCACCCTGAAAAAGCAGGCCGACGACGAGGGCTGGCCCACCTTTGTGGTGCCCGATGACGTGGGCGGCCGCTACTCGGTGCTCACCGCTGTGGGCCTGCTGCCCATCGCCTGCGCCGGCTGCGACATCGACAAGCTGATGCAGGGCGCTGCGGACGCCCGCGCCGCCTACTCCGTCTGCACACCGGACAACGACTGCTACAAATACGCCGCCGCCCGCAACATCCTGTACCGCAAGGGCAAGAGCGTTGAGCTGATGGCCGCCTACGAGCCCAACTTCACCATGATGAACGAGTGGTACAAGCAGCTCTACGGCGAGAGCGAAGGCAAGGACAACAAGGGCCTCATGCCCACCAGCGTCATCTTCTCCACCGACCTGCACAGCATGGGCCAGTTCGTCCAGGAGGGCGCGCGCATCATGTTCGAGACGGTGGTGAACATCGCCGCTCCCACAAAGGACCTGTTCATCGAGGCCGACGCCGAGAATCTGGACGGCCTGAACTTCCTGGCGGGCCAGAACATGAGCGTGGTCAACCAGAAGGCGATGCAGGGCACCGTGCTGGCCCACACCGACGGCAATGTGCCCAACATCCTGCTGGAGGTGCCCAGCCTTTCCGAGTACGACCTGGGCTGGCTGATCTACTTCTTCGAGCGTGCCTGCGCCATCAGCGGCTACATGCTGGGCGTCAACCCCTTCGACCAGCCCGGCGTGGAAAGCTACAAGAAGAACATGTTCGCGCTGTTGGGCAAGCCCGGCTACGAGGACCGCAAGGCTGAGCTGGAAGCAAAGCTGCAATAATAAACATGAGTCGTATGGGCGCGGGCCCCACCGCTTGCGCCCTCGAAAATAAAGGAGGTACCCTCTCTATGATTAAACTGATCGTTGGCACCAAAGGCACCGGCAAGACCAAAACGATGATCGATCACATCAACACTGTGACCAAGAGCACCACCGGCAACGTGGTGGTCCTGGAGAAGTCCATGCAGCTGACCTTCGACATCGACCATGCCGCCCGCCTGGTGGACCTTGACGGATATGGCATCAGCGGCTATGAAATGCTCTACGGCTTCGTGGCGGGCGTTCTGGCCGGCAACTACGACATCACCGAGCTGTTCATCGACGGCATCCTGAAGACCTGCAACCACGACCTGGCCGGTCTGGGCGCGTTCCTGACCAAGGTGGAGGGCCTGGCCGCCACCGCCGGCACCAACGTGACCATCACCATCTCCGCGGCGGCCGAAGACCTGCCCGAAGACGTGAAGAAGTACCTGTAAGACCTGCAAAAAAGGCTTCGGGGGCGGGGGTCAAAAAAATGACCCCCGCTTTCAAATTATCTATTGACAAAGCAGGGCGCATTGGATATAATAATCAGGCGGCCTTTTTTGAGGTGAAGTATGCAATTTGACCTGAAACAGTTCCTGCGCACCGGGCGCGTGCCTTATACGGCGGCGCTGGAATGCGACCTTTCCGGGTGGGACTGGCCGGGCTATGAACCGGTCGGACCGATCACCGGCGAGTTTTCCGCCGCGCTGGACGAAAACGGCAAAGCGCAGATCCATCTCAACCTCAATGCAGAGGTGACCGCACCCTGTGCGCGGTGCCTCGAACCCGCGTTCTGCTCGCAAAGCATCGAGCGAGACTGGTCCGTTGGGCCGGGCGACCTCGAAAGCGACGAGCTGGAGCTGCCCGTCAGCGAAAAAGGCGTGCTCGACATCGACGAGCTCATCTTTGAGGAACTGGTGCTGGAGCTCCCCACCGTGCTGCTGTGCAGTGCGGATTGTCAAGGGCTTTGCCCCGTTTGCGGACAACCCAAAGCGGCAGGCTGTTCCTGCTGTCCGGCAGGGCCTCAAGAGCCTGCCGCAAACCAAGGGCTTGCTATATTAAAAGAACTGCTAAGCGAAGATTCACATTAGAGGAGGTGCTTAAAATGGCAGTACCCAAGAGAAAGGTTTCCAAGGCACGGCGCGACAAGCGTCGCTCCTCTGTGTGGAAGCTGGAGGCCCCCGCTCTGGTCAAATGCAGCCAGTGCGGCGAGTACAAGCTCCCCCATCAGGTATGCGGCAACTGCGGCTACTACAAGGGCAAGGAAATCGTCAAGAAGGAAGCGTGATCCGCTTCCCGCAGAAGTAAGGGGAGGGCAGCGCCTTCCCCTTTTTCTTTTGACAACCGGCAGAAAGGCGGCAAGAACGAAATGGCGGTTCGCATCAAAAGCGTGAACAAGGGCTCGGCGGCCGAAAAGCTGGGCCTGCGTGCGGGCGACACCCTGCTCAGCGCCGACGGCAACGAGATCAACGACATGCTGGACTACCAGTTCTATACCTCCGGCCCTTTGCTCCACCTTGCGGTGCAGCGGGGCGGGAAGCTGGAGTACCTGCAGGCGGAAAAGGGCGATTACGAGCCCTTCGGCTGCGAATTTGAGACCTATCTGATCGACAAAAAGCACTCCTGCGCCAACCACTGCATGTTCTGCTTCATCGACCAGATGCCCAAGGGCCTGCGGGAAACGCTCTACTTCAAGGACGACGACGAGCGCCTGTCCTTTCTGTTCGGCAACTACATCACCCTGACGAACCTCTCCGAGCGGGAGGCCGAGCGCATCATCAAGATGCACATCTCGCCCATCAACATCTCGGTGCACACCACCGACCCGGACCTGCGGGTGCGGATGATGGCCAACAAGAATGCGGGCAAGGTGCTGGCGTATCTCGACCGCTTTGCCGAGGCGGGCATCCAGATGAACTTTCAGCTGGTGCTCTGCCGGGGCGTGAACGACGGCGCGGCGCTGGAAAAAACGCTGGAGGACCTGTGTGCCCTGTACCCGGCGGCGGCCAGCATCGCGGCGGTGCCCAGCGGCCTGACCCGCTACCGCAAGGGCCTCTATCCGCTGACCGCTTATGACGCCCAGTCCAGCCGGGAAGTGCTGGACATCCTGGAGCGCTGGGGCAACCGCTGCAAGGAGCAGTACGGCTGCCGGCTGGTGTATCCCGGCGACGAGTGGTACCTCTGCGCCGGGCGGCCCATCCCGCCCCACGCTTTTTACGAGGACTATCCCCAGCTGGAAAACGGCGTGGGCATGTGGCGGCTGTTCCAGGAGGAATTCTTTGAGGAACTGCATTCCCACCGGCCCCGCTGGCCGGTGCTGCCCCGCAAAATGGACCTGGTCACCGGCACGCTGGCGGCGCCCCTCATCAGCCAGTCGGTCGAGGCGCTGAGCCGCCGCTACCCCCAGGTGCGGCTGGCGGTGCACCCGGTGCGCAACGATTTCTTCGGCGGCAACGTGAGCGTCACGGGCCTTGTCACCGCAACCGACATCGTGGCCCAGTGCAAGGGCAAACTGAAAAGCCGCCATCTGGGCATCCCCGAAGTGATGCTGCGGGACGAAAAGGACCGCTTTCTGGACGACTGGACCATCCCCCGGCTGGAAAAAGCCCTGGGGGTCAAGGTGCACCTGCTGCCCTGCGGCGGCGGGGCGCTGGTCCGCGCGCTGCTGGGCTTCCGACTGCCCTGACGCGCCCCATCCCCAACCGACGAACGGAGGCGAACAAACATGGGAAAACCCATCGTGGCAGTGGTCGGCCGCCCCAATGTGGGCAAATCGACCCTGTTCAATAAACTGATCGGCCAGCGTCTGGCCATCGTGGAGGACACCCCCGGCGTCACCCGGGACCGCATCTTCGGCGAGTGCGAGTGGCAGAACCACGAGTTCCTTCTGGTGGACACCGGCGGCATCGACCCCAACGAGGCCGACGGCATCCTGGCCCACATCCGCCAGCAGGCCCAGGTGGCCATCGACGCGGCGGACTGCATCGTCATGGTCACCGACATCAACGCCGGCGTCACCGCCCAGGACCGGGACGTGGCCGCCCTGCTCATGCGCAGCGGCAAGCCGGTGGTGCTTGCGGTGAACAAGTGCGACAAGGTGGGCGAGCCGCCCATGGAGCTCTATGACTTTTACAGCCTGGGGCTGGGCGAGGTGTTCCCGGTGTCCAGTGTGCACGGCCACGGCACCGGCGACCTGCTGGACGCGGTGTGCGCCCACCTGCCCGACGCTGACGAAGGCGCCGAAGAGGACGAGCGCATCACCGTGGCGGTGATCGGCCGGCCCAACGTGGGCAAATCCAGCCTTGTGAACTTCATCCTGGGCGAAGAGCGGATGATCGTGGCCAACCAGGCCGGCACCACCCGCGACGCCATCGACAGCCATGTGGACAACCAGTACGGCAGCTTCGTCTTCACCGACACCGCCGGCCTGCGCAAGCGGGGCAAGGTGGAAGAGGGCGTGGAGCGTTACAGCGTGCTGCGCAGCCTGGCGGCGGTGGAGCGCAGCCGGGTGTGCGTCATCATGATCGACGCCACCGAGGGCTTCACCGAGCAGGACAGCAAGGTGGCCGGCTACGCCCACGAGCAGGGCAAGGCCTGCATCATCGCGGTGAACAAGTGGGACGCCATCGAAAAGGACGACAAGACCATGGATGCCATGCGCAAAAAGCTGATGAACGACTTCAGCTTCATGAGCTACGCGCCCATCATCTTCATCAGCGCCAAGACCGGCCAGCGGGTTGACCGGCTGTTCCAGCTCATCAAGTATGTGGACGAGCAGAACGCCCTGCGGGTGACCACCGGCATGCTGAACGAGCTGCTGGCCCGGGCCACCGCCCGCGTGCAGCCCCCCAGCGACAAGGGCCGCCGGCTGAAGATCTACTACATGACCCAGATCTCCACCCGCCCGCCCACGTTCGTCTGCTTTGTGAACCGCAAGGACCTGTTCCACTTCTCCTATCAGCGCTACATCGAGAACCAGATCCGGGAGACCTTCGGCCTGGAGGGCACCCCCGTGCGCCTGATCGTCCGCGAGCGGGGCGACGGCAGCACCAAGTGATCATCGGCCATCGACGCAAAGGAGGCTAAACGCCATGACCTGGACTCAAATCATCCTCATCCTTGGCGCCATCCCGCTGCTGGTGGGCTATCTCTTCGGCAGCGTCAACTTCGGCGTGGTGGTCAGCCGCCTGCTCTATCACGAGGACATCCGCACCAAGGGCAGCGGCAACGCCGGCACCACCAACATCCTGCGCACCTACGGCAAAAAGGCCGCGGCCCTCACCCTGGCGGGCGATATGCTGAAAGGGGTGGCGGCGGTGGTGCTGTGCCGCTGGGCCGGGGCCCTGCTCACCGGCGGCGTGGAGGTCAACGGCATCTACGCCGGGTATCTGGCGGCCATCGGCGCGGTGTGCGGCCATCTGTGGCCGGTGTGGTTCGGCTTCAAAGGCGGCAAGGGTGTGGCCGTGGCCGCCGGAGCCATCCTGGCCAGCGAGCCGGTGGTGCTTCTGGCACTGGCCGTGGTGTTCTTCTCCATCGCCTTTGCCAGCCGCATCGTCAGCCTTGCCTCGGTCACGGTGGCGGTGCTCTATCCCATCTTCACCGGGCTATACAGCTGGTACACCGGGCGCAATATCCTGTTCACCACCCTCTGCGCCCTGGTCATGGGCGTGCTGGTGATCTGGATGCACCGGGCCAACATCCAGCGCCTTCTGAACGGCACCGAATACCGCTTCGGCGAGAAAAAGAAATGAGAAAAGCCCGGCATGTGCCGGGCTTTTTTGCAAAGGGGAGAAAACCATGGAGATACTGGTCACCCTGCCGCTGGACGAGGCGGGCAAAGCGCGCTTTGCCGCCGCCGCGCCGGGGCATCGGCTGCACTTTGTTGAAAAGGATGCCGTGACGCCCGCCCTGCTGGAGAGCGCGCAGGCCATTCTGGGCAATCTGGCCGACCCCGCCCAGCTGCGCCATTGCAAAGAACTGCGCTGGCTCCAGCTGGACAGCGCCGGCACCGACGGCTACTGCGCGCCGGACCTTCTGCCCGAGGGGGCGGTGCTCACCAACGCCACCGGGGCCTTCGGCGCCTGCATCGCCGAGTGGCTTCTGGCCGCTCTGCTGGCGCTGTGGCGGCGGCTGCCGGAATACGCCGAGAACCAGAAAAACTGCCGCTGGCAGCGGCTGGGCCCGGTGCGCACCCTGGCGGGCAGCACCGTTCTGGTGCTGGGCTTTGGTGACCTGGGCCGCAATTTCGCCCGGCGCGCCCATCTGCTGGGGGCCCGGGTGCTGGCGGTGCGCCGCCGCCCCGGCGAAAAGCCCGATTGGCTGGAGGCCCTGGGCGGGGCGGAAATGCTGGAGGAATGGCTGCCCCTGGCGGACGCGGTGGTCCTGTGCCTGCCCGCAAATGCCTCCACCCGCCACATGCTGAGCGCCGGGCGCATCGCCCTGCTCAAAAAGGATGCGGTGGTGCTGAACGCCGGCCGGGGCAGCGCGGTGGACACCGAAGCCCTCTGCCGCGCTTTGTACGACGGGCGCATCGGCGGCGCGGCGCTGGACGTCACCGACCCGGAGCCCCTGCCTCCGGAGCACCCCCTCTGGCACGCGCCGAACACCATCCTCACGCCCCACGTTTCCGGCCTGCTGAGCCAGCCGGAAAACTTTGAAAAGGCGGCGGGCATCTGCGTGGAAAACCTGCGCCGCTTCCTCGCGGGGCAGCCGCTGGTGAATCAGGTGGACAGGTCCACCGGCTATGCTGACTGAAAAGAAAACGCCGGGGCTGCTTCCCAAAAAGGGAAACAGCCCCGGCGGCTTTTTGTTTTTCAGGCGGTCTGCTGCTGGCACAGCATCCGCCGCCAGTTGCGGAACCCGTAAAGGTCGTTGGCAAAAAAGGCCACGAAACACATCAGCACCGAAACCGCGCCGGGGTCCTGAACGGTGGCCAGCGACCACAGCACGATGAGCACCAGGTCGTTTGCGGCGTAGCCCGCGGCGAACCAGGGGCTGCGCCGCCAGGAAAGATACACGGCGATGGTGCTGGTGGAAATGGAGACGATGCTGGGCACCAGGTTGGCGGTGTGCAGCACCGCCAGCACATAGCCGAACATGGCGGTGATGACGATGGTCAAAAACACCAGCCAGAACAGGTCGCTCCGCCGCAGACGGCCTACCTGCACGCACATCCGGTTGCCTTTGAAGGGATTGCGCAGCCAGATGACCAGCGTCACCACCGACATGGGCAGCGTCATGCCCAGATAGGTGATCATCTCGCCGTAATAGGCGTACTGCCAGGAAATGAAGCCGTAGATGAGGCAGAAAACGATGCCGATGACCTGCCCCACGGGGTTTCCCTTGGCGTTGAACAAAAGGGAAGTCACGCCGATGAGCGAGGCGGTCAGCGCCAGAAAGTTCTCGCCGTCAAAAGCGAGAAAGGAACTGACGATGAGCGCCACCGAGGCCGTCCACAGCATCTTTTCCGCCCGTGAGAAATATCTGTTCAAAGCCGCGGGCATCCGCAAACCCCCTTAAAACAGCACTTTGGCCCGGCGCGCAGCCGCGCAGGACCTGAACATCAGGGATGATACCACACTCCACCGCAAAAAGCAAGGGCGGCGGGCCCGGTCGAAGAGCGTCGGGTCTTTTCACCCAAGCGTCAAAGGCTTTTTGCAAAGATTTCACAGCCCGCATCTATAATTTCTCTTGGTAAAGCGGCGGTCCGCCGCACCAGAAAAAGGAGCGTGGCATACTTGATCGAAGTGCACCATCTCACAAAGCGATACGGGGCCCATCTGGCGGTGGAGGACCTTTCCTTCACCGTGGAGCAGGGCACCGTTTACGGCCTGCTGGGGCCCAACGGCGCGGGAAAATCCACCACCATGAACATCCTCACCGGCTACATCTCCGCCAGCGAGGGCGCCGTGTCCATCGACGGACACGACATCCTGGAAGAAGCCGAGGCGGCAAAGGCCTGCGTGGGCTATCTGCCGGAGCAGCCGCCGCTGTATCTGGACATGACGGCCAAAGAATATCTGGAGTTTGCCGCGCGGCTCAAAAAGGTGCCCCGCGACCAGCGCGCCGCCCAGGTGGAAAGCGCCATGGAGCGCACCGGCGTGAGCCCGGTGAGCGGGCGGCTCATCCGCAACCTCTCCAAGGGCTACCGCCAGCGGGTGGGTCTTGCGGCGGCGCTGCTGGGCGACCCCAAAGTGGTCATTCTGGACGAACCCACCGTGGGCCTGGACCCCGCCCAGGTCATCGAGATACGCGCCCTCATCACCGAGCTGGGAAAAGACCACACGGTCATCCTTTCCAGCCACATCCTCAGCGAGGTGAGCGCCCTGTGCGACCAGGTGCTCATCATCGACAAGGGCCATCTGGTGGCCCAGGGCACCCCGGAAGAGCTGGCCTGCCGGCTGGAAGGCGGCAGGCTGGTGCACCTCACCGCCCTGGGCGAAGAGAGCACCGTGGCCGCCATCCTGCGCAGTGTGCCCGGCGTGGACGAGGTGCGCACCCGGGCGGAAAACGGCCGGGTGGACGCCGAGGTGACCAGCGGCGGCGACCGGGATGTGCGCGCCGAAGTGAGCGTGGCGCTGGTGCAGGGCGGCTGCCCGCTGCTGGCGCTCGGCGCCGAGACCCTCAGCCTGGAGGACGTGTTCCTGCAGCTCACCGGCGCGGGCGACCCGGAGGCCGTGCCCGGCGGCGCGCCGGAAACGGGACCGGAAGACGCGGCAGGGGAGGAGGAATAAAACCATGACAGCCATCTTTCTTCGGGAATTCAAGGGCTATTTCAACAGCATGCTGGGCTGGGTGCTCACCGGTGTGATGCTGCTGTTCGGCGGGCTCTATTTCACCGCCGTCAATCTGCAGGGCGGCTACACCGATTTGAGCTATACCCTGTACAGCTTCATCATCGTGCTGCTGATCTTCGTGCCCCTCTTGTGCATGCGCAGCTTCGCGGAGGAAAAGCGCAGCCGCACCGACCAGCTGCTGCTCACCAGCCCCGTGAGCATCCCCGGCATCGTGATGGGCAAGTACCTTTCGCTGCTGGCCATGTTTGCGGTGCCCCTGGGGGTGTATGCCCTTTATCCGCTGCTGATGAAGGCGCTGGGCGCGGCAAACTTCGCCGCCAGTTACAGCGGCCTGCTGGCCTACTTCTTTTTGGGCGCGGCGCTCATCGCCGTGTGCATGTATCTGTCCACCCTCACCGAGAACCAGATCGTGGCGGCGCTGTCCGGCTTCGGGGTGCTGCTGGTGTGCTATCTGATGCCCGCCATCCAGACCCTCTTCACCGCCGGCAGCAGCCTTGCGCTGGTGGTGTTCGCCATCATCCTGGGCGCGGCGAGCCTGATCATCGGCCTGCGCAGCCGCAGCCTGGTGCTGGGCGGCGGCGTGTTCGCCGTGGGCTGCATCGCGCTGGCGGTGCTGTTCAGCGTGCG
This sequence comes from Candidatus Allofournierella excrementavium, assembly GCF_048526665.1. Taxonomy (NCBI): domain Bacteria; kingdom Bacillati; phylum Bacillota; class Clostridia; order Eubacteriales; family Oscillospiraceae; genus Allofournierella; species Candidatus Allofournierella excrementavium. The sequence goes on along the minus strand of NZ_DBGFPE010000042.1, from coordinate 101,752 downwards.
CAGCGCCGCGCTCACCACCGCCTTCAGCGCGGTGCTGGGTGCGCTGGCCCTCTTCGAGCCCTTTTTGAATTTCGTCAACGGCCTGTTCGACGTCACCGCCCTGGTCTACTACGCCGGGGTGGCCGGGCTGCTTTTGTTCCTTACCGGCCAGGCGCTGGAAAAGCGCCGCTGGAACTGAGAAAGGGGGATGCGCGTGATGAAAAAATTCTCCCTTCCCAAAGCGCCCCGCCGCCCCACCGGCACGGTGTTCCGCAACGGGGCCATGGCCAGTGTGCTCACCGCGGCGGTGCTGGCGGTGGTGATCCTGCTGAATCTGCTGGTGAACAGCCTGCCCACCCGCTGCACCAAGCTGGACCTGAGCCAGACCGGCATCTACACCATCGGTGAGACCACCGAGCAGGTGCTGGCCGATGTGGGCGAAACAGTCAACCTCTATTATCTGGCCCAGACCGGGTCGGAAAACACCAACATCACCGCCCTGCTGGACCGCTACACCGACGCCAGCTCCTATGTGCACTGGCAGCAGATCGACCCGGCGCTCCAGCCCACCTTTGCCTCCCAGCACGGGGCGGACGGCGCCACCGAGGGCAGCATCCTGGTGGAGTGCGGCGGGCGCACCAAGCTGGTGAACGCCGCCGACATGTATGAGTACGATTATTCCGACTACTACACCACCGGCGCGGTCAACACCCTGTTCGACGGCGAGCAGCAGATCACCAGCGCCATCTACGCGGTCACCCGGGAGGAGGTGCCGGTGGTCTACCAGCTCACCGGCCACGGCGAGCAGAGCCTGCCCGCCACCCTGCAAAACGCCATCGACGAGCAGAACCTGCAGCTGGAGGAGCTGTCGCTGGCCAGCACCGAGACCATCCCGGAGGACGCGGCGGCGCTCATCATCGCCGGGCCCACCACCGACTACACCGAGGCCGACGTGACGCTGCTTCGTGACTGGCTGGACCAGGGCGGCAGCCTGCTGCTGCTCACCGACTGCGACTACGACACCCCCAATCTGAACGGCCTCATGGCCGACTACGGCCTGAGCCGGCTGCCGGGCATGGTGGTGGAAGGGGACTCCAACTACCATTACCGGGGCTACAACTACTATCTGCTGCCGGAGGTGAACTCCCACGAGGCCACCGCCGCGGTGCAGAACCTCTATGTGATGCTGCCCATGGCCGAGGCGCTCAAGACCGAGGTGGTGGAGGGCGTGACCACCCAGGCGCTGCTCACCACGTCCGCCTCCGCCTACAACAAGGCCGCGGGCTATGACATGGAGACCACCGAGCAGGAGGAGGGCGACGAGACCGGCCCCTTCGACCTGGCGGTGGCCGCCACCCGCACGCTGGAAGACGACGCCGAGAGCCGGGTCATCTGGGCGGGCAGCACCTACCTGCTGGACGAAAACGCCGACACCATGGTGGGCGGCGGCAACAGCCAGTTCCTGCTGGGCTGCACCACCTGGCTTGCCGGGGAGGACAGCACCATCCTCATCGCCGCCAAGAGCTTTGAGAGCGACATGCTGGTGACCACCGCCTTCCAGGCCGATCTGTGGGGCGGCGTGGCCACCGTGGGCCTGCCGGTGTTCTGCCTTGTGACGGGCGCTGCCATCACCATCAAACGGAGGCGTCAGTGATGAAAACGAAACAACTGCTTCTGATCGCGCTGCTGGCCGTTGTGGCCCTGCTGGCGGCGGGCCTTGTGGCGGTGCGCAGCCTTGACACAGAGGAGGCGGACTCTGCCTCCGACGAGATAGACCTTGCGCCCTTCGCCCCGGCGGACATCGAGGCCTTTGGCTACACCTTCGGCGGCGAGACGCTGGAATTCGCCTCCAAAGAGACCCCGGCGGAGGATGAGAGTTCCAGTGAGACCGAGACCACCTGGTATCTCACCGGTGACCCGGACTATGAGCTGGACCAGTCTGCCATCTCCACCATGCTGGTGGCGCTGGGCAACCTGACCGCCCAGCGGCAGTTTGAGAACACCGGCGAGGACTACGGCTTCGACGAGCCCATCCTCACCGCCTGGGTCACCGCCGGCGGCGAGACCTATGCCTGGACCCTCGGCGCGGAGAACTCCGTCACCGGCAGCATGTACCTGCAGGTGCAGGGCCAGGAGGACACAGTGTATCTGGTGTCGGTGTCGGCCCTCAGCGCCCTTGAAAGCACAAAAATCGAACTGGCGGCTCCCGCGCCCACCCCTGAACCCACCGAGGAGCCCGCCTCCGAGCCGGAGGCCACCGCCCCGGAAGAGGACGCGGAGACGACCTCCTCGCCGGCCTCCGACGCCGCGCCGGAAGCCGATATATCCTCTTCTGCATCGGAGAGCGCGGCTTCGGAAACGGCAGGGGAGGAGAGCAGTTCCTCCGCCGCGGAATAAAACACAAAAAAGGGCCGGTGCGCTTTGCACCGGCCCTTTGGTCTGTTCACTTGTCGTACCAGTATTTGCGGTCCAGGCTGCGGTATTGCAGCGCCTCGGCCAGGTGGGCCGCGCCGATCTGCTCGCAGCCCGCCAGGTCCGCGATGGTGCGGCTCACCTTCAGGATGCGGTCGTAGGCCCGGGCGGAGAGCCCCAGCCGGTCAAAGGCCGTTTGAAGCAGCGCCGCCGCGGCGGCGTCCGGCTGGCAGTATCTGCGCAGCAGCTGCCCCGAAAGTTCGCCGTTGCAGCGAATGCCGTCGCGGGCATAGCGGGCGGTCTGCACGGCCCGGGCGGCGATGACCCGCTTGCGGATGTCGGCGCTGCACTCGGCCTTTTCGCTGCCCGCCAGCTCGCTGTACTGCACCGGCCCCACCTCCACGTGCAGGTCGATGCGGTCCAAAAGCGGCCCGCTCACCCGGCGGCGGTAGGTCTCGATGGCGCTGGGGGTGCAGGTGCAGGCCCGGGTGGGATGCCCGAAATAGCCGCACCGGCAGGGGTTCATGGCCGCCAGCAGGATGAACCGGCTGGGGTAGGTGACGGTGGCCGCGGCGCGGCTCACCGTCACCTTGCCGTCCTCCACCGGCTGGCGCAGCACTTCCAGCGCGTCCCGGTGGAATTCCGGCAGCTCGTCCAGGAAAAGAACGCCGTTGTGGGCAAGGCTCACCTCGCCCGGGCGGGCGCTCGCTCCGCCGCCCGCCAGCGCCGCGGCGCTGACGCTGTGGTGGGGGCTGCGGAAGGGCCGCTGGCCCACAAGGCCGCTGCCCGAGGGCAGAAGGCCCGCCACCGAGCAGATGGTGGTGCACTCCACCGCCTCCTCCTGGGTCAGCGGCGGCAGGATGCCGGGCATGCGCTTTGCCAGCATGCTCTTGCCGGTGCCCGGCGGGCCGATCATCAGAAGATTGTGGCCGCCCGCGGCGGCAATTTCCAGCCCCCGGCGGGCCGCAAGCTGGCCCCGCACGTCCGCGAAGTCGGGCACATCGGGCCCATCCGCGGGGACAAAGGGCTGCCGGGGCGCGGGGGTAAGCTGCGCTTCGCCCCGCAGATGCGCCACCACCTGGGCGGCGTCCGACGCGCCCAGCACGGTGAGGCCTTCCACCGCCGCCGCTTCGGCGGCGTTCTCGGCAGGCACGAACAGGTGGGTCACGCCGGTCTCGGCGGCGGCCAGCGCCATGGGCAGCATGCCGGTCACCGGGCGCAGCGCGCCGTTCAGCGAGAGCTCGCCCACAAAGGCGAACCGCTCGTTCAGGCTGGGCAGCTGGCCGCTGGCGCACAAAAGAGCCAGCAGCACCGGCAGGTCATACACCGGCCCCGTTTTGCGCAGCCGCGCCGGGGCAAGGTTCACGGTGATGCGGCTGGCGGGCCATGCAAAGCCCAGATTCTTCGCCGCGCTGCGCACCCGGTCGGCGGCTTCCTTCACCGCGCTGTCCGGCAGGCCCACGATGCTGAACTGGGGCAGCCCGCCGCTGATGTCTGCTTCGGCGGTCACCGCGAAGCCCGAAAGGCCCTGCACACCGAAGCTGTTCACCCGTGCAAACATCCCGCCGCCTCCTTAAAAGTTTTTGAAACGCTCAGGCGGGGAAGCGGAACACGGCTCCCACCACGCCTGCAAACACGATAAACGCCACCGGATGGATCTTGGGGAACTTGCGCTGGGCGATGAAGATGACCACGCCCAAAATCACCGCCGGCCAGATAACGGCGCTGCTCCAAGCGCCCGCCTCGATGGAGGGCAGGTTCACCAGCGTCACCTCGGCCACGCTCACGCCCGCGGCGGCCACCAGCGCAACCGAAGCGGGGCGCAGGCCGTAAAGCCCCTTCTGCACAAGGGGGCTGTCCTTGAACTTGCCCAGCATGCGGGCGATGATGAGGATGACGAGGATGGAGGGGCTGATGAGGCCAAGCGTGGCCACGATGCCGCCGGGCACCCCGGCGGTGATGTAGCCGGCGTAGGTGGCCATGTTGATGCCCAGGGCGCCGGGGGTGCTCTCGCTCACGGCGATCATGTTGGAAACATCGGCGGCGGTGAACCAGCCGATGGTGTCGGCCATGTCATAGAGAAAGGGCAGGGTGGCGAGGCCGCCGCCGATGGCAAACAGGCCCACCTTGGCAAATTCGTAAAAAAGACGCAGCAGCGTCAGAAAATAGACAGTCATCGTTTATCCTCCTTTTTCGCGCCCGGGGCCAGCGCCAGACCGGCCAGCGCCGCCGCCACAACGTAAACGGCGGGGGAGATGCTCACCGGCAAAAGGCCGCCGAACACCGAGAGCAGGAAGATGACCAGGAAAATGGCCAGGGTGCGCTTATCCAGCACCGACTTTTTCCAAAGCCGCAACACCGCGTTCAAGATCAGCACACACACGCACACCCGCACGCCGCCGAAGGCGCTCTGCACGATGGGGTAGGTGAGCAGATAGCCCAGGCCCGCCGCCACCAGCGAAAGCAGGACGATGGGGAAGAAGGTGAAGCCCACGGTGGCGATGATGCCGCCCAGGATGCCCTTGCGCTTGTTGCCGATGAAGGTGGAGACGTTCACCGCGATGATCCCCGGGGTGCACTGGCCGATGGCAAAATAGTCGGTCAGTTCCTCCTCCGTGGCCCAGTCGCGCTTGTCCACACATTCCCGTTGCAGGATGGGCAGCATCGCATAGCCGCCCCCAAAGGTGACCCCGCCGATCTTGGCGAAGGTCCAGAAAAGCTCGAAATATTCCCTCAAGAGAGAAATGCCTCCTCTACAATAAAAATTCCCGTATCAGTATAGCACATTGCCCTGAGAAATGCCAACGAGCCCGCCCGGCGGGATACGCCTGTTTTTTGTTGACAATCCCCGTCGCCACCGCTACAATAAATACAACTGGATACTTTCCACAAAAAGTGTCGATACCATGAAAAAGCAGGTGGAAATTATGTATAAAGATGAATTTGAGCGCTGGCTCGCCTACCCGCTGGACGACCCCGACCTCAAGCCGGAGTTGGAAAGCGTCGCCGGCGACGACGAGGCCGTCAAGGACCGGTTCGCCGTGACCCTGAAGTTCGGCACCGCCGGCCTGCGGGGCGTCATCGGCGCGGGCACCAACCGCATGAACGTGTATGTGGTGCGGCAGGCCACCCAGGGCCTGGCCAACTGGGTCAAGACCCAGGGCGGCACCCAGACCGTGGCCATCAGCTACGACAGCCGCATCAAGAGCGACGTGTTCGCCAAAGCCGCCGCCGAGGTGCTGGCGGCCAACGGCGTGAAGGTGCGCATCTACAAGGCGCTGATGCCTGTGCCCGCGCTCAGCTTTGCCACCCGCTATTATAACTGCAACGCCGGCATCATGGTCACCGCCAGCCACAACCCCGCCAAGTACAACGGCTATAAGGCGTACGGGCCGGACGGCTGCCAGATGACCGACGAGGCCGCCGACATCGTCTACGCTGAAATTCAGAAGACCGACGTGCTCAGCGGCGCCAAGACCATGCCCTTTGAGGAGGCGATGGCCGCCGGGCTCATCGAGTATGTGGGCGAGGACTGCTATGAGGCGCTGTATGCCGCCATCGAGAGCCGTCAGGTGCGGCCCGGCCTGTGCGCCGAGGCGGGCCTCAAGCTGGTCTACAGCCCGCTGAACGGCAGCGGCCTTGTGCCGGTCACCCGCGTGCTGGCCGACATCGGCATCACCGACATCACCATCGTGCCCGAGCAGAAGGACCCGGACGGCAACTTCCCCACCTGCCCCTATCCCAACCCCGAGATCTTCGAGGCGCTGCGCCTTGGCCTGGAGCTGGCCGAGAAATCCGGCGCGGACCTGATGCTGGCCACCGACCCCGACGCCGACCGCGTGGGCATCGCCGTGCGCTGCAAGGACGGCAGCTACCAGCTGCTCACCGGCAACGAGGTGGGCGTGCTGCTGCTGGATTACATCTGCGCGGGCCGCATCGAGAAGGGCACCATGCCCGAAAAGCCCGTCATGGTCAAGAGCATCGTGTCCACCCCGCTGGCGGACGTGGTGGCTGCCCACTATGGCGTGGAGTGCCGCAACGTGCTCACCGGCTTCAAATGGATCGGCGACCAGATCGCCCGGCTGGAGGCCGCTGGCGAAGTGGAGCGGTTCATCTTCGGCTTTGAAGAAAGCTACGGCTACCTTGCCGGCAGCTATGTGCGGGACAAGGACGCCGTCATCGGCAGCATGCTCATCTGCGAGATGGCCGCCTACTACCGCAGCATCGGTTCTTCCATCAAGGAGGAACTGGAGCGCATCTATGCCCAGTACGGCCGCTACCTGAACAAGGTGGACTCCTTCGAATTCCCCGGCCTGTCCGGCATGGACAAGATGGCCGGCATCATGCAGAAGCTGCGGGATGAGCCCCCGACGGAGTTTGCCGGCCACAAGGTGGTCACCGTGGCGGACTACAAAGCCCGCACCATGACCGAGCTGGCCACCGGCAAGGTCACGCCCATCGACCTGCCCGCCGCCAACGTGCTGATCTACGCCCTGGAAGGCGGCGCCACCGTGGTGGTGCGTCCCAGCGGCACCGAGCCCAAGATCAAGACCTACTTCACCACCCTGGGCAAGGATCTGGCCGAGGCCGAAGCCCAGAAGGAGGCCCTGGCCGCCGCCCTCAAGCCTCTGCTGGCCTGAGCGCGCAAAGCAAAAACGAACCGCCCCGGCATGAGCCGGGGCGGTTTTTCTGTCCGGTGCAATAACCTGCGGCGCCGAAGCGTTTTCCTTATAGAAACAGGGAAAAGGAGGCTTTGACCATGAAACGCTTTTTTGCCGTTCTGTTTGCCCTGTGTCTGGCGGGCTGTTCCGCTCCGGGATCCGTCTACGGCCCGGAGGCATCGGCCACCGTACCGGTGGAAGAGGCAAGGACCTGCCGCATCGCCGACGGGGCGGAAAGCGGCAGCCTGCTGCTGGCCGAACAGCAGGAAAATGGGAGCCTTTACCGCGTGAGCACCGCGGATGTGCCCGTCACGCTGGACGGGAAGGAGGCGAGCGCCGCGGACCTTCGGGACGGCATGCTGGTCACCGTGTATTATACCGGCGGCGTGCTGGAGACCTACCCGGCTGGCTTTTCTCAGCCCACCCTTCTGGCGGCGGTGAGCGAGGGGGCCGACGACCGGGCGGGCCTTGCCCTCCAGGCGCTGGAGGACCTGTGGAGCGAGGACACGGCCCTCAACGAGAACGTCGAGCAGCTGTCGGTCTATATCGACGAGGCGCTGGTGCCGAACGCCGCCGAGCGGGCCGCGGCGGCCTGGAGCTTTGCCGAACAGCATCAGCTGCCCCCGCCCTTGACCTATGATTGGAAAGAACTGTGCGACGAGGGCTATGTGAACGAGGAAGAACTTTCCTGGGAAAAGGGTTGCTATTTCGAGCTGAAGGCCGCGGAGGACGCAGGAACGGGCAAGACCCTCCGCTTCGACGCGCAGAAATGGAGGGGCGGCCTTGCGGCGATTTTTTACGAAGGCTGCACCGCAAAGCAGGATAAAAGCGGCGGCTGGACCTATGAGCGGGGCACCTTTGCCATCGCCTGATGTACAGATAAAACTGCTTGACACGCCCGCCGCCGTGTGATATAATTTTTTGGCAATCGTTCCGATGGCTGCTCCATACGCACAGGATGGCGTATGCTGGTGGCCTCCCATTGAAGGTTGTGATGGGCGCATGTAAAGAGCATGGCCCCTTGAGTCATGAACCAGAAAGAGGTGAACCGTAATGAAACAGGGCATCCATCCCAAGTACATGGACTGCACCATCACCTGCGCCTGCGGTGAGGTCATCCATACCCGCTCCACCAAGCCGGAGATCCACGTGGAAGTCTGCTCCAAGTGCCATCCCTTCTACACCGGCAAGCAGAAGCTGGTTGACACCGGCGGACGTGTGGACCGCTTCAACAAGCGTTTCGGCCTGAAGAAGTAATTGATCTATCGAAAAGGCGGTTTGGTCACAAACCGCCTTTTTTGTCGTATTCTCACGGAGGAACAAGGCCTATGGAGGACTACCGCACCATCGCCGGGCGCTCCACCGCCGAGGTGGAGGAAAAGCACAGCCGCTTTATCGCCCTGGCCGCCTTTGCCGACAGCGAGGAAAAGGCGCTGGCCGTGCTGGATGAGGTGCGCGCCGCACACCGCACCGCCCGCCACAACGTCTATGCCTATGTGCTGCGGGAGGGCTCCCGCACCCGCTATTCCGACGACGGCGAGCCCGCCAAGACCGCCGGCCTGCCGGTGCTGGACGCCATCCGCCACGCGGGCCTCACCGACTGCATCGTGGTGGTCACCCGCTACTTCGGCGGCATCCTGCTGGGCACCGGCGGGCTGGTGCGCGCCTACACCGAGAGCGCCTCGGCCGCCCTGGCCGCCGCCCAGGTGGTCACCGTGCGGGCCTGCGTGCGCCTTTCGGTCGAGGTGGACTATGCCCTCTACGAGCGGGCGGTGCAGCTTTTGCAGGGCGCGGGCGCCAGGCTGGACGAACCTGTGTTCACCGACCGGGTGGCCCTCTCGGCGCTGCTGCCCGCGGGAGCGGAGCTGCCGCTGCTGCCCGCCTTTGCCGAGCTCAGCCGGGGCGCAGCGGTCCCGCAGGTCTCGGACCCTTTTTACGCCCCGCCGTGACACAAAGCGCCCTCTCTTAAAAAATTTTTTGATTTTTTTAAAGGGTTTTGCCCCATTCCATCGTATATTAAATATACCACGAGTTTTGCCGCCGGAAGGAAGGAGGGCTCACCCATGCCCAGCACTGCCCGGGAATACACCGAACAGGTGGAAGACCAGATCCTTGCGCCCTGGGCGGCCAAAAGCCGCCAAAGCCGCGGCCGCCTTGTGCCGGAAGAGGAATGCCCCCTGCGCACCTGCTATCAGCGGGACCGGGACCGCATCATCCACTGCAAATCCTTCCGGCGTCTCAAACAAAAGACCCAGGTGTTCCTGTCGCCCGAAGGCGACCACTACCGCACCCGCCTGACCCACACGCTGGAGGTCAACCAGATCGCCCGCACCATCGCCCGGGCCCTGCGCCTCAACGAGGACCTCACTGAGGCCATCGCCCTGGGCCATGACCTGGGGCACACCCCCTTCGGCCACGCGGGCGAACGGGCGCTCGACAAGCTGTGCCCGGGGGGCTTCAAGCACTACCAGCAGAGCGTGCGGGTGGTGGACAAGCTGGAAAAGAACTTCCAGGGCCTCAACCTCACCTGGGAGGTGCGCAACGGCATCATCTGCCACACCAGGGGCAAGTGGGCCGCCACGCTGGAGGGCCAGGCGGTGCGCTATGCCGACCGCATCGCCTACATGAACCACGACATCGAGGACGCCATCACTGCCGGGGTGCTCTCGCCCCAGGCGCTGCCCACCGAGATCGTGCAGGTGCTGGGGGACACCAAGAGCCGCCGCATCTCCACTCTCATCCAGGACTTGGTGGCCAACAGCGGGGCCAAGGGCCTTTCCTTCAGCCCGCTGGTGGGGGAGGCCTACGAAGCGCTCCACGACTTCATGTATTCCACCGTCTATGTGGACAAGGAAGCCAAGCGGGAGGAACAGAAGGTGGAAAAGGTCATCGCCGAGCTCTACGAGCGCATGTTGGAGGACCCGGGCCTTCTGCCCGACGGCTTTTTGCAGATCGCCTATCAGGAAGGGGCGGACCGGGCGGTCACCGATTATATCAGCGGCATGAGCGACGAGTTCGCCATCCGCATGTTTGAGGACCTGTTCGTGCCCAAAAAGTGGCACGTTCTTTGACCAAAGCACCGCGCAAAAGGGGGTGAGGGGACATGATCCCGCGGGAATACATCGACGAGGTGGTGCGCCGCAGCGACATCACCGAGGTGGTGAGCAGCTATGTGCAGCTGCGCCACCGGGGCCGCACCCACACCGGGCTGTGCCCCTTCCACAGCGAAAAGACCCCCTCCTTCGTGGTCTATCCCGAGACCCAGAGCTTCTACTGCTTCGGCTGCGGGGCCGGGGGCGACGTGATCACCTTCGTGCGCAAGATCAACAATCTTGATTATGTGGAAGCGGTCAAGATGCTGGCGGGCCGGGCGGGCATGCCCATGCCAGAGGAGGACGACAAGGCAGGCCGGCTGCGCAGCCGGGTGCTGGCCATCAACAAGGAGGCCGCCCGCTTCTTCTATGAGCAGCTGAACGCCGAAAACGACGACGCGCGCGCCGCCCGGGCCTATTGGCGGGGGCGCGGCCTGTCCGATTCCACCATCCGCCGCTTCGGCCTTGGCTTTTCCCCCAACGACTTCGGCGCGCTGCGCCGCCACCTGCGCACCCGGGGCTACACCGAGGAAGAGATGCTGGCCTCCGGCCTTCAAAAGCGCAGCGAAAAGGGCAACGTCTACGATGTGTTCCGCGGCCGGGTGATGACTCCCATCTTCGACTTGCGGGGCAACGTCATCGCCTTCGGCGGGCGTGTGCTGGGAGATGAAAAGCCCAAGTACATCAACAGCCCCGAAACGCTGGTCTATAAAAAGAGCAAGGCGATGTTCGCTTTGAACATCGCAAAGAAGAGCGCCTCCCGGCGCTACATCCTCTGCGAGGGCTACATGGACGTCATCAGCCTGCATCAGGCGGGTTTCGACACCGCCGTGGCCGCCTGCGGCACGGCTCTCACGCCGGACCAGGTGCGGCTGCTGGGGGAGTACGCCGATGAGGTGGTGCTCTGCTACGACTCCGATGAGGCGGGCCAGAAGGCCACCGCCCGCAGCCTGGGCCTCTTTGCCGAGAGCCCGGTGAAGGTGTCGGTGCTGAACATCCCCGGCGCGAAGGACCCGGACGAGTTCATCAAAAAATACGGCCGTGAGCGGTTTGAAGCGCTGCTCAACGGCACCTCCAACGCCATCGAGTACAAACTGGCCAAGGTGCGGGAAAAGTACGACCTGGCCCGCCCGGCGGACCGGGTGGAGTACATCAAGGACGCCATCCGCCTGCTGGCCGGGCGGCTGACCCCCACCGAGCGGGAGGTCTATGCCGGGCGGCTGGCGGAGGAGACCGACGTGGCCAAAGCCAATGTGATGGCCCAGCTGGAGGCGGCGGTGCGGGCGAACCAGCGCCGCGCCCAGCGCCAGCGGGAGAAGGAGCTTTTGAACACCGGCGCCGGGGCGGACATCAAGCTGCCCTACAATGTGCCGGGGGGCGAAAAAGCCCTGGGCGTGGCCAGCGCCGAGCAGCAGCTGGTGGCCGCCCTCATCCGCGACCCCTCCCTCATCCCCATGGCTGAGAGCCGGGTGAAGCCGGAGCAGTTCCTGATGGAGGACATGGCCGCCGCCTATGCCGCCGTGCTGGAGGCAAAGCGCCAGGGCCACCTGCCCGACCTTGCCACCCTTGCCTCCGCGCTGCCCGAAGAGACGGTGAGCCGCCTGTCGCTGCTGCTGGCCCGAAACTACGACGTGGGCCTGGGCAGGAGAGACGTGGAGATGTATCTGGACCGGCTGGAACAAAGCGTGCCGCAGAGTTCCAAGGCGGGCGGAATGACCGGCGAGGAGCTGGAAGAATATATGGAGCGGCTGCGCCGGAAAAAGAGCTGAGCCGCAAAAAATGATCCCACGGGCCGGCAAGGCCCTTGCGATACCACTTGAAAAAGGACCCAAAAACCAGGAGGACGTTCCATTATGGCAGAAAAGAAAAACCTGATCCGCGAGCTGATCGAGACCGGCAAGCGCAACGGAAAGCTGACCACCAAGGAGATCAACGACGCCATCGAGGAAAGCGGCTTCGACATGGAGCAGATCGACAAGCTCTATGAGACCATGGAGAGCCACGGCGTTGAGATCGTGGACGAGCCGGACAACGAGGCCTTCACCCTCACCGAGGACAGCGTGGACGAGTTCGAGAGCTCTCTCTCCGCCGAGGGCGTCGCCATCGACGACCCTGTGAAGGTGTACTTAAAGGAGATCGGCCGTGTGCCCCTGCTCAGCAGCGACGAGGAGATCCAGCTGGCGCTGGACATCCTGGCCGGTTCCCAGGCGGAGGAGCGGAAAAAAGAGGCCTTCCCCGCCATTTGGAAAATTGAGAAGAACATCAAGCTCACCGAGTCTCAGCGCCGCACCCAGGTGACCGAGGAAAAGCTGAACCTCAACGAGGAGCAGCTGGCGGAGCTGTCCGAGCTGGACGCCGTGCTGCGCAAGGGCGAAAAGGCCAAGCAGCGCCTGTCCGAGGCGAACCTGCGTCTGGTGGTGTCCATCGCCAAGCGGTATGTGGGCCGCGGCATGCAGTTCCTGGACCTCATCCAGGAGGGCAACTTAGGCCTCATCAAGGCGGTGGAGAAGTTCGACCACACCAAGGGCTTCAAGTTCTCCACCTACGCCACCTGGTGGATCCGGCAGGCCATCACCCGCGCCATTGCCGATCAGGCCCGCACCATCCGCATCCCGGTGCACATGGTGGAGACCATCAACAAGGTCAAGAAGGTGTCCAGCCAGCTGCTGCACCAGAACGGCCACGACCCCACGGCCGACGAGATCAGTCAGGCCCTGGATATGCCGGTGGAGAAGGTGCGCGAGATCATGCGCGTCGCTCAGGAGCCGGTGAGCCTGGAGACCCCCATCGGTGAGGAGGAAGACAGCCATCTCGGCGACTTCATCCCCGACGAGGACGCCCCCGTTCCCGCCGAGGCCGCCAGCCACACCCTGCTGAAAGAGCAGCTGTCCAGCGTGCTCTCCACCCTGACCCCCCGCGAGGAGAAGGTTCTGCGCCTGCGCTTCGGCCTGGAGGACGGCCGCCCCCGCACTCTGGAAGAGGTGGGCCACGAGTTCGAGGTCACCCGTGAGCGCATCCGCCAGATCGAGGCCAAGGCCCTGCGCAAGCTGCGCCATCCCAGCCGCTCCAAGAAACTGAAGGATTTCCTCGATTGAGAACATATCAGGCCGCGGGCAGAAAACTGCCCGCGGCTTTTTTCTGTCCACTTGTAAGAAACAGCCTCTCTCATCCGTAGTAAGGGGCGAAAGCGCTTTCAAAACAGAGAGGAGGCGGCCGAAACGGATTGCATGAATGAACGGGAGCTGGTGGAGGGCATCGCCCGCAAAGACGAGGAGGCGGCCCGCGCGCTGGTGGAACAGTACGGCGGGCTGCTGCGGGCGGTCATCCGCCGCCACGCTCCCGGCCTGGACGAAGAGGACCTGCTGGCGGACGCGCTGCTGGCGGTCTGGCAGAACATCCAAAGCTTTGACCGGCGGGGCAGCTTCAAGAACTGGGCCGCTGCGGTGGCCCGCTACCGTGCCATCGACGCGGTGCGCAAAGCGGCCCGCAGCATGCCCGCCGGCGACGGAGCCCAGCTGGAAGCGCTGGGCGGCGCCACCCTGGACGAATACCTCACGCTGGAACTGGAGGACCTGTTCCGGGGCCTGAGCCCCGCCGACCGGGACCTGCTTCTGGCCCGCTACTACTACTGAGAGACCGCCGAAGGCCTTGCCGCCCGGCACAGCATCACGGTGGGTGCGCTGAACACCCGCCTCACCCGGGCCCGCCAGCGTCTGGCGCGGCAGCTGCAAGAGAGGAGAGAAACGCCATGAAGGATATTTACGACGCGCTGAACCACGTTTCCATGGACCTGAACGAATACGCCCCCGTGCCGCTGGAAGCGGGGGAGAGCGAACGGCAGGTGAGCCGCCTGCTGGCTGCCGAAAAGAAGGAGCGCCCCGCCCTGCGCGTCCACCGCCGGCGCTGGGCCGTGCTGGCCGCGGCGGCAGCCCTGACCGCCTGCCTCGCGGTGGGCGCGGGCGCGGCCCATTCCTGGAGCGGCGACTTTGCCGCTTTTCTGGGGCTGGGAGAAGGGGACAGCCTGGGCGACATGAGCCTGGGCCTGGGCCTCAGCCAGACCCTGCCGGGAGGCACCGTCACCCTGGAGGGCGTTCTGGGCGACGACTACTGCATCTATGTGCCCTTCACCGTGGAAGCCCCCGAGGGCCAGGTGCTGGACGGCACGCTGGACTACGGCTTCGACAACTGCACCCTGTATTCCGACGCCTCCGACGGAATGGTCCAGCACATGGAGATGCTGCCGGACGACGACCCCGCCGACAACAAGCTCCGCTTTGTGATGATGGCATCCAGCTCCAAGCCTCTGCGGGGCAAAATGGCGGAGGCCACCGTGTGGAACCTGTTCAGCTATCCCACCGACACCAGCCGCCTCCACGACGAGGACGCGGTGGTGCCCGGCCGGTTCGAGTTCTCCTTCCGCCTGGACTACGAGGACCGCTCCGTTGTGGTCTGCGACCAGAACACCGATGTGGGCCTTGGCTGGCCCCTGGCCCGGCTGGAACTCTCGCCGGTGTCGGTCTATCTGGAGCTGGACGGCCTGCCGGAGAACGAGATGAACCCCGCCTTTGACGCATCCATCGTCCTCGTCGGCGCCGACGGCAGCCGCCAGGAAATCGTGAGCGACTGGGACCATGAGCAGACGGGAGAAGGCATCCCCAGCCTGAGTTTTTCCCAGGATGAAAAGGCTGTGCGCATGCTCCTCCAGGCCATCGACCCCGCGCAGTACGCCGCGGTGGAGGTGAACGGTGTCTCGTTCCCGCTGGAAAATGCCGCCGGCTGACCCCATTTGCGCCCCTATGGGCCAAAACGACCAAATAAATGCACACGTTCCCGGGCGTTCAACGCCCGGGAAATTTTTTTGAGAAATTGGCAAAAATGGCTTGACAGCGCGGTTTGCGGCGGATATACTGTTGTAGTATAGCATAATGGATTAGAACGCCCTTAAACTGCTTTTCCTCACAAAATATTTTTGAAAGTTTGTGAAAACTGCACAAAATACTTTGCCTCGAAAAGCGGGGCGGGGGCGTCATCGGTCCATAAGTATAAGATACAGGATAGGAGTGGACGCTTTTTATGATGAAGGTCAAGCCCGTAAC
The DNA here is from genome assembly GCF_048526665.1 of Candidatus Allofournierella excrementavium. Classification (NCBI taxonomy): domain Bacteria; kingdom Bacillati; phylum Bacillota; class Clostridia; order Eubacteriales; family Oscillospiraceae; genus Allofournierella; species Candidatus Allofournierella excrementavium. The sequence continues at coordinate 86,512 of NZ_DBGFPE010000042.1, read as the reverse complement.
CCTCGGCAAGACCCAGCGTATGAGCTTTTCCCGCATCGATGAGGTCATCGACATGCCCAACCTCATCGAGGTGCAGAAGAACTCGTACAAATGGTTCCTGGACCAGGGCCTGAAAGAGGTCTTTCACGACGTGGCCACCATCGAGGACTTCACCGGCAATCTGGCGCTGGAGTTCATCGACTACCGCCTGGGCGAGCCCAAATACACCATCAAGGAGTGCAAGGAGCGCGACGCCACCTATGCCGCGCCCCTGCGTGTCACCGCGCGTCTGCTGAACAAGGAGACCGGCGAGGTCAAAGAGCAGGAGATCTTCATGGGCGATTTCCCGCTGATGACCGACGCGGGCACCTTCGTCAACAACGGCGCCGAGCGTGTCATCGTCAGCCAGCTGGTCCGCAGCCCCGGCGTCTACTTCGGTGCCAGCTACGACAAGACCGGCAAGCACCTCTACACCGCCACCATGAACCCCAACCGGGGCGCCTGGCTGGAGTATGAGACCGACTCCAACGACGTGTTCTACGTCCGCATCGACAAGAACCGCAAGCTGCCTGTCACCGTGCTGATCCGCGCCCTGGGCCTGTCTTCCGACGCTCAGATCCGCGAGTACTTCGGCGAGGACGAGCGCATCCTGGCCACTCTGGAGAAGGACACCACCACCAACACCGAGGAAGGCCTGCTGGAGACCTACCGCAAGCTGCGTCCCGGCGAGCCCCCCACGGTGGACAGCGCCCAGACCCATCTGAACAACCTGTTCTTCGACCCCCGCCGCTACGACCTGTCCCGTTTCGGCCGGTACAAGATGAACAAGAAGCTGGCTCTGGCCCGCCGCATCGCCGGCTTCACCGCCGCCCGCGACGTGGTGGCTCCCCTCACCGGCGAGCTGCTCATTTCCGCCGGCGAGAAGATCACCCGCGAGATGGCCGAGGCCGCCGAGGCCGCCGGCGTGAGCGTGGCTTACCTGACCATCGACGAGAAGGAAGTCAAGGTCATCACCAACGGCACCGTGGACGCTCAGGGCTTCTTCAGCTTTGACGTTTCCGAGTGCGGCATCAACGAGAAGGTCAGCTTTGCCGAGCTGCGCGCCATTCTGGACGAGGGCCTGGACGAGGCCGGCCAGAAGGAGGCTCTGGAGAAGAACCACGACCGCCTCATCAGCCGCACCGTCACCGTGGACGACATCTTCTCCTCCATCAACTACCTGGGCGGCCTGGACCATGGCGTGGGCGTCACCGACGACATCGACCATCTGGGCAACCGCCGCATCCGCAGCGTGGGCGAACTGCTGCAGAACCAGTTCCGCATCGGCTTCTCCCGCATGGAGCGCGTCATCCGCGAGCGCATGACCCTCCAGGCCCAGGACGCCGGCGAAGCCACCCCCCAGAGCCTCATCAACATCCGCCCTGTGGTGGCCGCCATCAAGGAGTTCTTCGGTTCCAGCCCCCTGAGCCAGTTCATGGACCAGAACAACCCCCTGGCCGAGCTCACCCACAAGCGCCGTCTGTCCGCCCTGGGCCCCGGCGGTCTGTCCCGTGACCGCGCCGGTTTCGAGGTCCGCGACGTGCACTACAGCCACTACGGCCGCATGTGCCCCATCGAGACCCCCGAAGGTCCCAACATCGGTCTGATCAGCTACCTGGCCACCTTCGCCAAGATCAACGAGTACGGCTTCGTGGAGGCCCCCTACCGCAAGGTGGACAAGGCCACCGGCGTTGTCACCGATGAAGTGGTCTACATGACCGCCGACGTGGAGGACGAGTACGTGGTCGCCCAGGCCAACGAGCCTCTGGACGAGAACCACCGCTTCGCCAATGCCCGCGTCAACGTCCGCCGCCGCGAGGAGATCATGGAGATCGAGCGCGAAAAGGTGGACTACATGGACGTCAGCCCCAAGATGGTGGTTTCCGTGGCTACCGCCATGATCCCCTTCCTGGAGAACGACGACGCCAACCGCGCCCTGATGGGTTCCAACATGCAGCGGCAGGCCGTGCCTCTGATGGTCACCCAGCAGCCCATCGTCGCCACCGGCATGGAGTACAAGGCCGCCTGCGACTCCGGCGTGTGCATCCTGGCCAAGAACGACGGCGTGGTGGAGCATGTGGACGCCGACAAGATCGTGATCCGCACCTCCAAGACCACCACCGACGAGTACGAGCTCATCAAGTTCATGCGCTCCAACCAGGGCACCTGCATCAACCAGCGGCCCATCGTCTCCAAGGGCGAAGAGGTCAAGGCCGGTCAGGTCATTGCCGACGGCCCCTCCACCAAGAACGGTGAGATCTCCCTGGGCAAGAACGCCCTCATCGGCTTCATGACCTGGGAGGGCTACAACTACGAGGACGCCGTCCTCATCAACGAGAAGATCGTCCGCGAGGACGTCTACACCTCCATCCACATCGAGGAGTACGAGCTGGAAGCCCGTGAGACCAAGCTCGGGCCCGAGGAGATCACCCGCGACATCCCCAACGTGGGCGAGGACGCCCTGAAGGACCTGGACGAGCGCGGCATCATCCGCATCGGCGCCGAGGTCACCGCTGGCGACATCCTGGTGGGCAAGGTCACCCCCAAGGGCGAGACCGAGCTCACCGCCGAGGAGCGCCTGCTGCGCGCCATCTTCGGTGAGAAGGCCCGCGAGGTGCGCGACACCTCCCTGCGCGTGCCTCACGGCGAGTACGGCATCATCGTGGACGTGAAGGTGTTCACCCCCGAGAACTGCGACGAGCTGCAGCCCGGCGTGCGCCAGGTGGTGCGCTGCTACATCGCCCAGAAGCGCAAGATCAGCGTGGGCGACAAGATGGCCGGCCGTCACGGCAACAAGGGCGTTGTGTCCCGCATCCTGCCTCAGGAGGATATGCCCTTCCTGGCCGACGGCACCCCGCTGGACATCGTGCTGAACCCCCTGGGCGTTCCCAGCCGTATGAACATCGGTCAGGTGCTGGAGGTCCATCTGGGCTACGCCGCCAAGGCGCTGGGCTGGAAGGTCATGACCCCCGTCTTTGACGGCGCTCACGAGGAGGACATCCGCGAGTGCTTCCGCCTTGCCAAGGAGAACAACAGCGGCGACAACGTCAAAGAGTACCCCACCAAGCTGGATAAGATCATGAGCCCCACGGGCGGCCATGTGATCGACTTCTCCAAGATCGAGCTGGACGAGGACGGCAAGAGCACCGTCTACGACGGCCGCACCGGCGAGAAGTTCGACAACCGCGTCACCGTGGGCTACATGTACTACCTCAAGCTCCATCATCTGGTCGACGATAAGATCCACGCCCGTTCCACCGGCCCCTACAGCCTGGTCACCCAGCAGCCTCTGGGCGGCAAGGCCCAGTTCGGCGGCCAGCGTTTCGGCGAGATGGAGGTGTGGGCGCTGGAAGCTTACGGCGCCGCCTACACCCTGCAGGAGATCCTCACCGTCAAGTCCGACGACGTGGTGGGCCGTGTCAAGACCTACGAGGCCATCGTGAAGGGTCAGGACGTGCCCAAGCCCGGCATCCCCGAGAGCTTCCGCGTGCTCATCAAAGAGCTGCAGAGCCTGGGCCTGGATGTGGTCGTGCAGGACTCCAACGGCGACCCGGTGGACCTGAAGCAGAACTTTGACGACGAAGAAGCCGGTTTCGATGTGCGCGACCTGCCCATGGGCGAGGACGTGCTGATGGAAAGCGAACTGAACGACGATTACAGCATCGAGGAAGCGGAGAGCGAGGCCGCCGAGCCCGATGACTTTGACGCCGAGCCCGAAGACATCTTTGCGGACGACGATTCCTTCGACGACGCGGGTCTGGGCGACGAGTTCTGATCGCGGCTTTTCTGAGATACCCGTCAACATCGAGACAACAGAAATAAGGAAGGGTTCATTGAATGGAATACAACGATTTCGATTCGATTAAAATCGGCCTGGCTTCTCCCGATCAGATCCGCGCCTGGAGCTACGGCGAGGTCAAAAAGCCCGAGACCATCAACTACCGCACCCTGAAGCCCGAGCGGGACGGCCTGTTCTGCGAGCGCATTTTCGGACCCACCAAGGACTGGGAGTGCCACTGCGGCAAGTACAAGCGCATCCGCTACAAGGGCAAGATCTGCGACCGCTGCGGCGTTGAGGTCACCAAGGCCAAGGTGCGCCGCGAGCGCATGGGCCACATCGAGCTGGCCGCCCCTGTGAGCCACATCTGGTACTTCAAGGGCATCCCCAGCCGCATCGGCCTGATGCTGGACATCAGCCCCCGCCAGCTGGAAAAGGTGCTGTACTTTGCCAGCTACATCGTCATCGATCCCGGCTACACCCCGCTGGAGAAAAAGCAGCTCCTCAGCGAGAAGGAATACCGGGAGATGCGCGAGCGCTATGAGGACGAGTTCCGCGCCGCCATGGGCGCCGAGGCCATCAAGGAACTGCTGGCCGAGATCGATCTGGACGCCCTGAGCGAGCAGCTCCATTCCGAGCTGGAAGAGGCTGGCGGCCAGAAGCGCGTGCGCATCCTCAAGCGGCTGGAAGTGGTGGAGGCGTTCCGCCACTCCGGCAACCGCCCCGAGTGGATGATCCTGGACGTGGTGCCGGTCATTCCGCCGGACATCCGTCCCATGGTCCAGCTGGACGGCGGCCGCTTCGCCACCAGCGACCTGAACGACCTGTACCGCCGGGTCATCAACCGCAACAACCGCCTGAAGCGCCTGCTGGAGCTGGGCGCGCCCGACATCATCGTGCGCAACGAGAAGCGCATGCTGCAGGAGGCTGTGGACGCCCTGATCGACAACGGCCGCCGCGGCCGCCCGGTCACCGGCCCCAACAACCGCCCCCTGAAGAGCCTGTCCGACATGCTCAAGGGCAAGCAGGGCCGCTTCCGCCAGAACCTGCTGGGCAAGCGCGTCGACTACTCCGGCCGTTCCGTTATCGTCGTCGGCCCCGAGCTGAAGATGTATCAGTGCGGCCTGCCCAAGGAGATGGCTCTGGAGCTGTTCAAGCCCTTCGTCATGAAGGACCTGGTGCAGAAGGGCCTTGCCAACAACATCAAGTCCGCCCGCAAGATGGTGGAGCGCACCCGCCCCGAAGTGTGGGACAGCCTCGAGACCGTCATCAAGGGCCACCCCGTCATGCTGAACCGCGCGCCTACCCTGCACCGTCTGGGCATCCAGGCCTTTGAGCCGGTGCTGGTGGAGGGCCGCGCCATCAAGCTGCACCCCCTGGCCTGCACCGCCTTCAACGCCGACTTCGACGGCGACCAGATGGCCGTGCACCTGCCCCTGTCCGTGGAGGCCCAGCGCGAGGCCAAGCAGCTGATGCTGGCTTCCGGCAACCTGCTCAAGCCCAGCGACGGCGCCCCCGTCACCGTGCCCACCCAGGATATGATCCTGGGCAGCTACTACCTGACCATGGTGAACAAGGGCGACATGGGCGAAGGCAAGATCTTCCGCGATGAGGACGAGGCCATCATGGCCTACGCCAGCAAGGTCATCACCCTGCAGGCTCCCATCAAGGTGCGCCGCACCCGCGAGGTGAACGGCGAAATGCGCTCCAAGCTGGTGGACACCACCGTGGGCCGCATCATCTTCAACCAGCCCATCCCCCAGGACCTGGGCTATGTGGACCGCAACGATCCCGAGACCATGTTCAACTTCGAGGTGGACTTCCAGGTCACCAAGAAGAACCTGCCGGACATCATCAGCCGCTGCCTTGCCATCCACGGCACCAAGCCCACCAGCGAGATGCTGGACCGCATCAAGGCCCAGGGCTACAAGTACTCCACCATCAGCGGCATCACCGTCGCTGTGTGCGACGCGGTCATCCCGCCCCAGAAGCCCGAGCTGCTGGCCGAGGCCGACGAGCGGGTGAGCAAGGTCATCAAGCAGTTCAACCGCGGCCTTATCTCCAACGAGGAGCGCTACAACAGCGTTATCCAGATCTGGCAGGAGACCACCGACAAGGTGTCCAAGGCTCTGGCCGACAACCTGGAGGACCGCAACCCCATCTTCATGATGGCGGACTCCGGTGCCCGAGGCTCCATGAACCAGATCAAACAGCTGGCCGGCATGCGCGGCCTGCTGGCCAACACCGCCGGTAAGACCATCGAGATGCCCATTCGCGCCAACTACCGCGAAGGCCTGAACATTCTGGAATACTTCGTTTCCAGCCGTGGCGCCCGTAAAGGTCTGGCCGACACCGCTCTGCGTACCGCCGACTCCGGTTACCTGACCCGCCGTCTGGTGGACGTCTCTCAGGACGTGATCATCCGCGAGGAGGACTGCGGCGCCACCGAGGGCATCGTCGTCAGCGACATCCGCGAGGGCAAAGAGGAGATCGAGACCTTCCGCGAGCGTCTGATCGGCCGCTTCGCCGTGGGCGATGTGGTCAATCCCACCACTGGTGAGGTCATCGTGCCCGAGGGCAAGATGATGGACCTGTTCGACGCCGACAAGATCATGGCCGCCGGCATCACCAGCCTGGAGATCCGCAGCGTTCTGAGCTGCCGCAGCAAGCTGGGCGTGTGCGCTCACTGCTACGGCGCCAACCTGGCCAACGGCAACCCCGTCCATGTGGGCGAGAGCGTGGGCGTCATCGCGGCTCAGTCCATCGGCGAGCCCGGCACCCAGCTGACCATGCGTACCTTCCACACCGGCGGTATCGCCTCTGCGGAAGACATCACCCAGGGTCTGCCCCGCGTTGAGGAGCTGTTCGAGAGCCGCCGCCCCAAGGCGCTGGCCATCATGACCGAGATCGCGGGCACCGCCCACATCGACGACACCAAGAAGAACCGCCATGTGGTGGTCAGCGGTGTGGACGAGAACGGCGCCCCCTGCGAGAAGAGCTACCTGATCCCCTTCGGCCAGCGCGTGCGCGTCACCGAGGGCGAGCAGCTGGAGAAGGGCGACATGATCACCGAAGGTCATGCCTACCCCCACGACATCCTGGCCATCAAGGGCCGCACCGCCGTGGAGAACTACCTCATCCAGGAAGTGCAGAAGGTCTACCGCCTGCAGGGCGTTGAGATCAACGACAAGCACATCGAGGTCATCGTGCGGCAGATGCTGCGCAAGGTCCGGGTGGACGACGCCGGTTCCACCAACCTCATCGGCGGCGCTCTGGCCGACAAGATGAAGGTGGAGGAGCAGAACGAGATCATCCGTCAGCGCATCGCCGACGGCGAGGAGGGTCTGAAGGAGGCCAAGTGGACCCAGGTCCTGCTGGGTATCACCAAGGCTTCTCTGGCCACCGACAGCTTCATGTCCGCCGCCTCCTTCCAGGAGACCACCCGCGTGCTCACCGAAGCCGCCATCAAGGGCAAGGTGGACCCGCTCATGGGCCTGAAGGAGAACGTTATCATCGGCAAGCTGATCCCCGCGGGCACCGGCCTGCCGGAGGTGGAGGAGGAACTCATCCGCCGCGAAGCCGAGCAGCTGGGCCTGCCCATCCCCGAGAAGACCGAGGAGCCCGAAGCGGCCCCCGCCGCCTCTGTGGAGGAATGAGCCACCTGGCTTAAAGCAAACCAAAGCGCGGCGCTTTCCCCGTTGAGGGAGAGCGCCGCGCTTTTCCTTTGCGCAAGATTGTGCAATAAACCGGCGGTTTATATCGTTTTTTGATATGGACCAGAACACTGCAAAAGGGGGAGGAACATATGAAACATTTCCGCCGCGGGGCGCTGGCCGCCCTGGCAGCGCTGCTGCTCCTTTCCGGCTGCGCCGCGCCCGCGTCCAGTGTTCCGCCCGCCGCCACGGCGGCCCCCACCCCCAGCCCCACGCCTGCGCCCACCCCGGAGCCCACGCCCCGGCCCGCCGCGCAGCAGCTGGAGCTCACCGCCAGCGGCGAAGGGCTGGCCCTTGGCGGCATCAACGACCATGACAATTTCAGCAAGGTGCGCCTCACCGCCGACACTGCCGTTACCCTGCAGGCAGAGACGGACATCGGCGAACTTTACCTCATCTTTGACCGCCCGGTGGAGTGGCGGCTGGAGACTTCCGACGGCACGGCGCAGGCCTGCGGGCAGAACGGGTTCATCCATGAGTATGTGGAGCTGGAGCAGCCCGCCTCCTCGGTGACGCTCCACCTGCCCGAGGGCACGGTGCTCTGCCAGGTGTACGCTTTCACGCCGGGGCAGGTGCCCGACTGGGTGCAGCAGTGGCAGACGCCCTGCGAGAAGGCGGACATGCTTGTGCTGCCCACCCACGCCGACGACGAGCACCTCTGGTTCGGCGGGGCTCTGCCCTGGTACGCCGGGGAAAAGGGCTACGCGATGCAGGTAGCCTACATGACCAACCACTGGGGCGAGCCCTACCGCCCCCACGAACTGCTGAACGGCCTGTGGACGGTGGGGGTCCGCAATTATCCCATCATTTCCGACTTCCCGGACCTGTACGCTTCCAAGGAGAGCCTCGAAAGCGCCCGGCAGGTCTATGACGAAGAAGCGGTCACCGCCTGGCAGGTGGAGCAGCTGCGCCGCTTCAAACCCAGCGTGGTGCTGGGCCATGACGTCGACGGCGAGTACGGTCACGGGGCCCACATGCTCAACGCGGCCACCCTGCTGGCTGCCCTGGAATGCAGCGGCGACGCGGCCCGGTATCCAGAGAGCGCCGAGACCTATGGCGTATGGCAGGTGCCCAAGTGCTACCTGCATCTCTGGCCGGAAAACACCATACAGATGGAGTGGGGCGAGATGCCCATGGCCGCCTTTGACGGACGCACCGCGCTGGAACTGGCCGCCGAGGGCTTTGCCTGCCACGTCAGCCAGACCCAGTGGTTCGAGGTGAAGGCGGGCGGCAGCAACGACTGCCGCAAGTTCGGTTTGGCCTACACCAACGTGGGGCCGGACGAAGCGAAGAACGACTTTTTTGAGCACATCCCCTCCGCCCTGCCGGCGGACTGACGGGAAGGAGCGCGAGATATTTTGACTACTCTGCAAGACCCTGCGGACAGGACCGCCGCCCAGGCCCGCTGGCCCGGGCGGCCACGGCATCCGGTGCTTCGCGTGCTGGCGATGGCGGGCGTGTTTCTGTGCGCGCTGACCGCTTTTTTGCTGGGCGCGATCTACATCATCTGCAAAGGCCCCAGCCCCGCCGCGCGGGACCTGTTCGTGCACACGGTGATGGAGACCAGCGCCGCCAAATTCACCGCCCGCATTTTCCTCAGTGAAGAGGAGGTCCAGGCCATCCTGGACAAAAACGGCGTGCTGGAGACCGGCGAGGTCACCCAGGCCGGGGGCGAATTCGAGACCGGCGACGCCCAGGTGCCCAAGGACACCATCGAACTTCACGACGTCACCGGCGGCAGCTTCAAGGGCAAGATGCTGGTGGTCCACGACCCCAGCCGGGTGCGGGTGGCGGCCATCGCCTCCTTCGACCCCGAGGGAAAAGGCCAGAAGCTGGAACAGCTGGTGGCGGACGCGGGCGCTGTGGCCGGCATCAACGGCGGCGGCTTTGCCGACGAGAACGGCGTGGGCAGCGGCAGCGTGCCGCTGGGTCTCGTCATCCAGCAGGGTCAGCTGCGGGCCGGCGGCATGGACCAGGAGTATTCCGTCATCGGCTTTGACGAAAGCGACCATCTGGTGGTGGGCCGCATGACCGGCCGCCAGGCGGTGGAGCGCGGCCTGCGGGACGCCCTCAGCTTCGGCCCGGCCTTCATCATCAACGGCGAGGCTGCCGAGATCTCCGGCACCGGCGGCGGGCTGAACCCCCGTACGGTGATCGGCCAGCGGGCGGACGGCGCGGTGCTGCTGCTGGTCATCGACGGGCGGCAGCCCCAGAGCCTGGGCGCGACCTATCAGGACTGCATCCAGGTCATGCAGGAGTGGGGCGCGGTGAACGCCGCCAATCTGGACGGCGGTTCCAGCACCCAGATGATCTACCAGGGCGAAACGGTGAACGTCAGCGCTTCGCTCTACGGTCCGCGCAACATCCCCACCGCCTTTGTGGTGGACGCGGCAGGGGAGGGTGAAGCATGAGCGAACAGAAATGGCGCTATGGCCGCCCCCGTCCCTTCTGGCCCTGGCCGGTGGGCTTTGCCCTTGTGCTCTTTGCCCTGGGCGGCGCGGCGCTGGCGGTGCTTTGGGGCGCGCTGGAACGCTACGAGGAGTCTACCCCCGAGGCGGCCATCCTGCGCAGCGTGCAGGCGGTGCAGTCCGAGCAGCTGAAAGAAGAGGATGTGCCCGCGGCGGTGCTGCCGGGGCGCTTTGCCACCGCGGCCCAGTATCTGGAAGAGGCCCGGACCCTGCTGAACGACCTGCCCACTGACCGGGACAGCCTGCGCTTCGTGCGCAAGGGCGAGGCCGACGGTGCCGAGGAATACGTGGTGGTGGACGAAGAAGGGGGCCGGGTGGAGTTCCTGCTCTTCCCTCAGGAGAAGGGCTGGCAGGCCTGGCCCAAGGTGCAGGCACTTTCCACGGTGACCATCCGCGCGCCTTTGGGGGTGGCCCTCACGGTGGACGGCCGCCCGCTGGAAGAGAGCGAACGAAGCGAGACTTCCGCCGCGCCCGGCTTTGAGGCGCTGGGCGATGCCGCGCCGCAGGAGTGCGTCTGGCAGGTGGAGGGCCTTCTGGAACAGCCGGAGGTGACCGCCCAAAGCGAGGCGGGCAGCTGCCGGGTGGAGTGGGAGACCCCGCTGAATGCCGTGGTCACGGTGGAGCCGAACGGGGAGGATGCCGCTTCTTTGGAGGACTTCCTCGACCGCACCGCCCGTGTCTACGCCCGCTACGTCTCCGCCGACGCCTCCTTCGCGGAACTGAAGGGAGCCCTCGTGCCGGACACGGAGTTTTACAACAGCCTGCGCACCTTCGACTCCAGCTGGTACGTGAGCCACGACTCCACCGCCTTCGAGGAGTTCTCGGTCTCGGAGCTGGAAAGCCTCGGCCCTGACGCGGCGGCCGGCACGGTGCGCTTCACCTACATGGTCTACAAGGAGGGCCTGCGCCCCCGCAGCTATCCCTCGGTATACCGCATGTACGCGGTGCGGGAGGGGGAGAGCTGGAAGCTGCTGGACCTGCAGGTGCAATAAACATAAAGAGCCGCCCGTTAGCCGGGGGGCATAAGAAAACGACGGTTCTGCCGTAGGATTTTGGAGCATAAAACACGCAGAGCGGCCCCACAAGCCACCAAGGCTTGCGGGGCCACTCTTTGTGCTTTCTTCATCCAAAATCCTGGGGCGTGGGCTGCGGGCGCAATAAAGATGCGCCCGCTCTGCTTTGCAGACCGCCCAGCCGGTCCAAGGCCCCGGCGTGGCCTTGGCCGCTTCGCGGACCCGGACTGCGCAGCACCAGGAAGCTGGCGATTTTGATGGGAACGCAAGGAAAAGCGCCGCAGGCACCCTTGGTGGTTGTCAAGGCGCTTTGACGCCGCGATACCGCAAAAGCGCCTGCTTCCCGGCGCCGTTTTCTTACGGCACCCCGGCTTTGCAGGGCGGCTCTCTTTCTGCCACGCAAAAAGCGGGCTGGCGCGGCGGCGGTGTGTGTTGTATAATGAACGGGGAAAAACGACCAAAAGGGGAGAAGAGCCGAGTGAGAGGGATACGGAAAACGCAGGAGCGCGGCCGGGCGCTGCGGACGCTGGAATGGTGCCTGTGGGCGCTGGCGGTGGCCGCGGTGAGCCTGAGCCTTGCCCTGGCGCGCATCGAGACCTGCGACTACGTCTCGGTCAACGGCGATTTTCAGAGCTACAATGTGTTCCGCCGGATGCTGGCGGGCCAGACCCCCTATGTGGATTTTGTCAACTACATCGGCATGGCCCCGGTGTGGGTGAACCTGCCGCTGGTGGCGCTGAACAACACCTTCGCCGGCAGCCTGTTCGCCACAAACTTCACCTCCAACATTCTGTTCAGCGTCACGGTGCTGCTGTGGGTCTGGCTCATCACCAAAAGCCGCCCGGCGGCCATGCTGGCCTCGGTGTTCCTCACCAAGTTCGTCTCCTCCGGGCTGCTGGCCACCCTCTTCGGCCCGTCTCTCGGCGGCTACTGGACGAACCTGTTCCAAAGCCTTTATGCCCCGGGCAATTCCATGCGCATCGCCCGGCTGTTTTTGACGTTCCTGCTGGTGGGGCTGGGCCTTGTCTGGCTGCGCGTGAAGGGCGAGCCGGCGGAGGGCACGGCCCTGCAAACGGCTTTCACCCGCCTGCCCGCCTGCGGCATGCTGGGGGCGCTGGCCGGGGCGGGCCTTTTGTGGAGCAGCGATTTTGGCCTTGCCGCCGCCTTCTGCGTCACGGTGCTGTTTTTGCTGGAACAGGCGCTGCGCCTGTGGGCCGGGCCCTGGGCCTTTTTCGCCCGGCTGGGGGTTTATGCCGCGGGCTTTGTTTTGGGCCTGCTTGCCTGTGCCAGCCTTGTCACCGGCTTCCATCCCGGCGCGTGGCTGCAAAGCCTTGCGGCCACCGGCGGCTGGCAGTATTTCTACTTCAACGGCACCGGGGGCAAAGCCCTGCTGCTCTATGTGTTCACCACCCCCCGGCTCCTGCTGTTCGCGGTGCCCTGCGCGGCCTTTCTAATCTGGTGCCTTGTGCGGCTGTGGCAGAAAAAACTCACCGACCGGCAGCTGCTGCTGGGGTTTGCGGCGTTCACCATCCTCGCCGCCACCGGCACCTATGTGCTCAGCGGCAGCGGCTATAACTTCAAAGAAGCGCTGGAGGGCTATTTCTGGCTGGCGGCTTTCGCCTTGGCAGGGCGCGGCCTTCTGTGGCTCACCCGCCGCTTTGCCCGCCGCCGGGACCTGCTGATGCGGGCCGCTGCCGGCACGCTGGCGCTGGCCCTCATCGCCCTGGCGGGGCTGGATGCGGTCCGCTGGCCCTCCGCCGCCCACAACGGGCAGTATCTGGAAGCCCTGGGCGGCTATACCACCTATCAAAAGGCCCTGGTGGAACTGCCCGAAGTCACCGGCGGCGAGCCGGTGTTCTCCATGTACGCCACCGGCCTGGAAGCGGTGGAAGGCACGTTCCAGCCCACCGGCTGTGACTACATCATCCACGCCCTGGGCGACGAAAAGCGTGCGGAGTATGTCTCCGCCTTCGCGGAGGGCGGCTGGGCCTGGGCCCAGACCCCCCGCATGGACCTGGAAAACTGGCTCACAGTGCAGAACTGGGACGTATACCGCCATCTCTGGGCGGGATACAAGCGCTGCTATGCCACTGAATACAGCTGGCTGTGGCGGGCCTGCGGCGACCGCAGCCTGCCGGTGGAGGCTGAGGTGAGCGTCCAGCGGCAGAGCGGTTCCGGCTGGACCGTCACGGTGAGCGCACCGGAAGGGGAGACCTTCACCGCCGACCTTTACATCCGCTGGGAGAGCGGCTTCACCAGTGCCGGGGGCGCGTTTCTCTCCCTGGGGCGCAGCATGGTGGGCTGCGCGGTGCCCCTCTTCGGCGACATGCCGGGAGTGGCGGGCTATTTCCCCGCGTCGGGGGAAGGCTATATCCCCGTGCGGGTGGAGAGCGGGCAGGGGACAGCCACCCTCTGGAGCGCCGATGAGAATTTCACCGAACTGACCGTCACCGAGGCGCGCCTTGAGCGGGCGCTGCCCGCCCTCGACCTCTACGAACAGGAGGCGGCCCAATGAAACAGACCTTTCGACGCGCCGCCCCCTCTCTGGCAGGACTGACCATCGGCCTTGCGGTGTTCCTTCTGGTGTACGGCCCGGTGCCCCTTGACCCCACCCGGGACGACTGGCTGCTGGGCGGCTACATCGAGACCGACCTTTTGCAGCACTACGCCGCCTGGCTGGCCATCAAGAACCAGGGCCTGGGCTGGCCGCTCACCTTCACCACCGGCCTCAACTGGCCGGCAGGCGCGGCGGCGGCCCTGGCGGACTGCATCCCGCTGCTGGCGGTGCCTTTCGGCCTGCTCCGTGGCCTGCTGCCCGGCACCTTCCAGTACTTCGGCCTCTTCGTCTGCGGCAGCCTGATGCTCCAGGGCGAGGCGGCGGTGCGCCTTCTGCGTTTGTTCACAAAGCGGATGGAATGGGTGCTGGGCGGCGCGGTGATCTTCTGCCTTTCGCCCATCCTGCTGGAACGTGCCTTCCGCCACACCGCCCTCTGCGCCCACTGGCTCATCCTCTACGCCCTCTGGCTCTACTTCAAAAGCGCCGAAGAGGGCCTCTCCCTGCGGCGGGCGGCGGGATTTGCTGCACTGGCGGCCCTGGCGGCTTCCGTCCATCTGTATTTCGTGCCCATGGTGCTGGCCATCGCCTTTGCCGCGGGCCTGCGGACGCTGGTGCGCACCCGCCGCTGGCAGCCCTTTGCCCTCGCCGCGGGCGGCGGCAGCCTTGCCGCCCTGGCGGTGGCCTGGGCGCTGGGCTTCTTCACCGTCAGCGGCAGCGCCGACGGCGGCTACGGCACCTTCGGCATGAACCTGAACGCGCTGTGGAACCCGGTCAGCCTGGACTGGAACTGGTGGGTGCCGGGCTGCGGCCAGCTGCACTGGTCCCGGGTGCTGCCCATCCGGCCGCTGGTGGCCAACAGCCTGGACTCCTTCAACTATCTGGGCCTGGGCCTGCTGGCAGCCCTGGCGGGGTGCGCGCTGGCGGCGGCGTGGCTACTGACGCGCCGCCGTGCCCAGGCAAAGGCGCTGGCAAAACAGGCGCTGAGCCATTGGCCGCTGGCGCTGGTGTGCTGTGCGCTGACCGCCTTCGCGGTGAGCAATGTGGTCACCGCCAACAGCCGTACCCTCTTCACCCTGCCCCTGCCCCAGTGGCTCACCGCCCTGTGCGGGGTGTTCCGGGCAAGCGGCCGGATGTTCTGGCCGGTGTGGTATCTGGTCGCGGCGCTGGCGTTGGCGGTGCTGGCAAAACTGCCCCGCCGCAGGCTGGCCGCCGCCGCCCTGGCGGCGGTGCTGGCGCTGCAGGTGTTCGACCTTTCGGGGGCGCTGGCACAAAAGCACGACTGGTTCGCCGAGCCTGCCCTGCGCACCGCCGCGCCGGCCCCCACGGAAGAAGAGCTGACCCGATTGGAAGACTGCGACGCTTTCTACACGCTGGAAGTGTGCACCGACCGGGGGCTGGCGGTGGCGCTGGGCCGGGCGGGTCTTGCCACCAACATCAGCCTGCTGGCCCGGGGGGACGACTCCGCCCTGGCCGCCGGCATCGAAACGGTGCGCGCCGCCCTCGAAGCAGGGGAGAGCGCGCCTTTGGGCGACGGGGTGGCTTTTTACACCACGGACGAAGCCTTTGCCAACGCCGCATCCGCCGCTTCGGGGCTGCGAAAAGCGCCTTTTTACCAGGGCTGGGTGCTGCTTTCGCCGTAAATATGCCCTTCTCCAAAAAGTTTTTTAAAATTCAGTGTTTTGGACAATCTTTTTCGGCAAATACTGTTGACATGCACAGCCCCAGTGTGTAAAATAAAACTGTTGCGCCCCCTGGCGCAATTATGCCCTTTTGGTGTTTTGGCGGCTCTGCCGCCTGAACATAAATCATTGAAGAAAGGAGATCACAATGCCTACTTTCAACCAGCTTGTACGCAAAGGCCGTGAGGTGTCTGTCCGCAAGTCTACCGCCCCTGCTCTGCAGAAGGCTTACAACTCTCTGGACAAGTCCTACAGCAATGCCAACAGCCCCCAGAAGCGTGGTGTTTGCACCGCTGTTCGTACCATGACCCCCAAAAAGCCGAACTCTGCTCTGCGTAAGGTAGCCCGTGTTAAGCTCACGAATGGTATCGAGGTAACCTCTTACATTCCGGGTATCGGCCACAACCTGCAGGAGCATAGCGTAGTACTGATCCGTGGCGGCCGTGTTAAGGACCTTCCCGGTGTGCGTTACCACATCATCCGTGGTACTCTGGACACCCAGGGTGTGGCCAACCGCAACCAGGCCCGCTCCAAGTACGGCGCGAAACGCCCCAAGGCCGGTGCCGCGAAGAAGTAATCAAACGTATACCCCGCCATCAAAGGCTTATTTATATAAATAGTAAGACCTTGAATGGCACAACGGGAGTTTATTGCTTTCGAGTACCGATGATATCATTCTGTGAAGGAGGGAAGAAAGATGCCTAGAAGAGGTATTACTGCAAAGCGTGACGTTTTGGCTGATCCTGTTTACAATTCCAAGATGGTCACCCGTCTGATCAACAGCGTTATGCTGGACGGCAAGAAGGGCGTTGCCCAGAAGATCGTTTACGATGCGTTCGACATCGTGAAGGAGAAGAGCGGCAACGATCCCCTGGAGATGTTCGAGAAAGCTCTCGAGAACATCATGCCCAGCCTGGAGGTCAAGGCCCGCCGCGTGGGTGGTTCCACCTACCAGGTGCCCATGGAAGTGCGCCCCGAGCGCCGCGAGACCCTGGGCCTGCGGTGGCTGACCAGCTACTCTCGCAGCCGCAGCGAGCGCACCATGCGCGAGCGTCTGGCCAACGAGATCATGGACGCCGTGAACGGTACCGGTAACGCCGTCAAGAAGCGTGAGGATACCCACAAGATGGCCGAGGCCAACAAGGCTTTCGCCCATTACCGCTATTGATCCTGTCTGGAGTTTTAGGAGGTTAATATGCCAAGAGACGTTTCTCTGGAAATGACCAGAAACATCGGCATTATGGCGCACATCGACGCCGGCAAGACCACCACCACCGAGCGTATCCTTTACTACACCGGCGTGAACCACAAGATCGGTGAGACGCACGATGGCGCGGCTACCATGGACTGGATGGCGCAGGAGCAGGAGCGTGGTATCACCATCACTTCTGCTGCCACCACCTGCTACTGGAGCCACACGGAATTGCTGAACGATCCCGCCGCCGCTAAAAAGAACCGGCACCGGATCAACATCATCGACACCCCGGGCCACGTGGACTTCACCGTCGAGGTGGAGCGCAGCCTGCGCGTGCTGGACGGTTCCGTTACCGTTCTGTGCGCCAAGGGCGGCGTGGAGCCCCAGTCCGAGACCGTTTGGCGTCAGGCCGACAAGTATCACGTTCCCCGCATGGCTTACGTGAACAAGATGGACATCATGGGCGCCGATTTCTACCGTGTTGTGAAGATGATGCGCGAGCGTCTGAAGTGCAACGCGGTGCCCATCCAGCTGCCGATCGGCAAGGAAGACGATTTCAAGGGCATCATCGATCTGATCGACATGAAGGCCGACGTCTACTACGACGATATGGGCAAGGACATCCGCGTGGAGGAGATCCCCGAGGATATGCGCGAGCTGGCTGAGCAGTACCATGCCGAGCTCATCGAGGCCGTGGCCGAGAGCGACGAGGAGCTGATGATGAAGTACCTGGAGGGCGAGGAGCTCACCAAGGACGAGATCAAGAAGGCCCTGCGCCGCGAGACCATCGCCAACACCGTGGTGCCTGTGACCTGCGGCACTTCCTACCGCAACAAGGGCGTGCAGAAGCTGCTGGACGCCATTGTGGATTACATGCCCGCCCCCACCGACATCGAGGACATCAAGGGCATCGATCCCCGCACCGGCGAGGAGACCAGCCGTCCTTCCGACGACAACGCTCCCTTCGCCGCCCTGGCGTTCAAGATCGCCACTGACCCCTTTGTCGGCAAGCTGTGCTTCTTCCGCGTTTACTCCGGTAAGGTCGAAGCCGGCAGCACCGTGTACAACTCGGTGAAAGACAGCAACGAGCGCATGGGCCGCATCCTGCAGATGCACGCCAATCACCGGCAGGACATCGACATCTGCTACGCCGGCGACATCGCCGCCGCCGTGGGCCTGAAGAACACCACCACCGGCGACACCCTGTGCGATCCCAAGAACCCCGTCATCCTGGAGAGCATGGAGTTCCCCGAGCCCGTTATCCGCGTTGCCATCGAGCCCAAGACCAAGGCTGGCCAGGAGAAGATGGGCATTGCGCTGAACAAGCTGGCTGAAGAGGACCCCACCTTCCGCACCTGGACCGACGAGGAGACCGGCCAGACCATCATCGCCGGCATGGGCGAGCTGCACCTGGAGATCATCGTGGACCGTCTGCTCCGCGAGTTCAAGGTGGAGGCCAACGTGGGCGCGCCTCAGGTCGCTTACCGCGAGTGCATCCGCCGTCCGGCCAGCGCCAACACCAAGTACGCCCGTCAGTCCGGTGGTAAGGGCCAGTACGGTCATTGTATCATCGACATCGAGCCCAACGAGCCTGGCAAGGGCTACGAGTTCATCAACGCCGTTGTTGGCGGTGATGTGCCCAAGGAGTTCATCCCCGCCATTGACCAGGGCATTCAGGGCGCCATGAAGGCCGGCATCCTGGCCGGCTACCCGGTGGAAGACGTGAAGGTCACCCTGAAGGGTGGTTCCTACCACGAGGTCGACTCCTCTGAAATGGCGTTCAAGATCGCCGGCTCCATGGCCTTCAAGGAGGCTATGGCCAAGGCCGATCCCGCCATCATGGAGCCCATCATGAAGGTCGCCGTCATCGTTCCCGATGAGTACATGGGCGACGTCATCGGCGACCTGAACAGCCGCCGCGGCCAGATCCAGGGCATGGAAGCCCTGACCGGCTCGCAGCAGATCAACGCCTTCGTCCCGCTGAGCAACATGTTCGGTTATTCCACCGACCTGCGCAGCAAGACCCAGGGCCGCGGTCAGTATTCCATGGAGCCCAGCCACTACGCTGAGGTCCCCAAGAACATTGCCGAGAGCATCATGGCCGGCCGCAAGAAGGACTGAGCCATCACCCCAAAAAGAACTTGATTTTTGGCAAATGTTTTAGTATTATAACCATAGGTTCAATGGTTCAAAAAAAGGAGGACTATTAAAATGGCAAAAGCTAAGTTTGAGCGTACTAAGCCTCATGTCAACATTGGCACCATCGGCCACGTTGACCACGGCAAGACCACCCTGACCGCCGCCATCACCAAGGTGCTGGCCCTGAAGGGCGACGCTGAGTTCACCGATTACGCCAACATCGATAAGGCTCCTGAGGAGCGCGAGCGCGGCATCACCATCAACACCGCTCACGTGGAGTACGAGACCGACAAGCGTCACTACGCCCATGTGGACTGCCCGGGCCACGCTGACTACGTCAAGAACATGATCACCGGTGCTGCCCAGATGGACGGCGCTATCCTGGTCGTGTCCTCCGCCGACGGCCCCATGCCCCAGACCCGTGAGCACATCCTGCTGAGCCGTCAGGTCGGCGTGCCCTACATCGTTGTGTTCATGAACAAGGTCGACCAGGTCGACGATCCCGAGCTGCTGGATCTGGTCGAGATGGAGATCCGCGACCTGCTGACCGAGTACGACTTCCCCGGCGACGACACCCCCATCATCAAGGGTTCCGCCCTGGCCGTGCTGGAGAGCACCTCTACCGATATCAACGCCCCCGAGTACAAGTGCATCCTCGACCTGATGGACGCTGTGGATGACTACATCCCCACCCCCGACCGTAAGGCCGACCTGCCCTTCCTGATGCCCGTTGAGGACGTGTTCACCATCACCGGCCGCGGCACCGTGGCTACCGGCCGTGTGGAGCGCGGCATGATCAAGGTCGGCGAGGAAGTTGAGATCGTCGGTCTGAAGGAAGAGAAGATGAAGACCACCGTTACCGGTCTGGAGATGTTCCGCAAGCTGCTGGACGACGCCGAGGCCGGCGACAACATCGGCGCTCTGCTCCGTGGTGTGCAGCGCACCGACATCGAGCGCGGCCAGGTTCTGGCTAAGCCCGGTTCCATCCATCCCCACACCAAGTTCCAGGGCCAGGTCTACGTCCTGAAGAAGGACGAGGGCGGCCGTCATACCCCCTTCTTCAACAACTACCGTCCTCAGTTCTACTTCCGCACCACCGACGTGACCGGCGTCATCACCCTGCCCGAGGGCACCGAGATGTGCATGCCTGGCGATAACGTCACCATGGACGTTGAGCTGATCACCTCCATCGCTATGGACGAGGGTCTGCGTTTCGCTATCCGTGAGGGTGGCCGCACCGTTGGTTCCGGCGTTGTTTCCAAGATCTACGAGTAATCGAAAGAGCTTGTGAGGCTTTCAAAGGCCCCCTGCCGCAAGGCAGGGGGCCTTTTTCTGCTTCTTCTGCGGCTGCAAACTTTTGCCATCGCCGTTTAACGGCGGCGTGCCCGCCCATACTGCCCTTAGAAAAAATCAAAGGGGCAGTGAAGCACACCATGCAGTATCGTTTCAAAGGTTTTTCACGCCAGGGGGCGAAAATGCTCAACCAGGCGCTCATCATCGCGGGGGAGATGGGGCAGACCCAGGCAGGCACAGGCCACATCCTGCTGGCCATTCTCAGGGGCGAGGCCACCCCCGCGGCCCGCTTTTTGCAGTCGCGCCAGATCGCCGAAACCCAGGTCATGCAGCGGGTGGCCGCGCTGGGCGGCATGAACGAGAGCCGCCGCCTCTCGCCCCGGGACTTTCAGCCCGAGGCCTGCAAAGCGCTGGACTTCGCGGTGCTGGGAGCCCACGCCGCCCGCATGAAGGAGGCTCAGCCCGAGCATGTGCTCTGCGCCATCCTGGAAGACCCCAACTGTACCGCCAGCCGGTGGCTGACGGAGTGGGGCGTGGAGCTGAGCGAAGCCGCCCGGGAGTGCCGGCAGCTCTCCGGCCAGCTGGTGCTTCCGCTGCAGCCGCGGCTTTCCGCTCCCACCCGCGGCGGCAAAGCCACCGAGAAGTACGGCCGCGACCTGACCCAGATGGCGGCGGAAAGCCGGCTGGACCCGGTGCTCTGCCGGGAACAGGAATTGGAGCGGGTCATCGAGATACTCTGCCGCCGCCAGAAAAATAACCCCTGCCTTGTGGGGGAGCCGGGCGTGGGCAAGACCGCTCTGGCGGAAGCGCTGGCTCAGGCCATCGCGGCGGGCCGCGCCCCGGCCCAGCTGCTGCACAAGCGCATCCTGAGCCTGGATATGGCCAGTCTGGTGGCGGGCACCAAGTACCGGGGCGACTTTGAGGAACGGTTCAAAAACCTGCTGGACGAGATATACAAGGACCGCAGCACCATCCTGTTCATCGACGAGATCCATGTCATCGTGGGTGCGGGCGCGGCGGAGGGGGCGATCGACGCCGCCAGCATCCTCAAACCCCTGCTGGCCCGGGGCGAGATACAGGTCATCGGCACCACCACCCAGGAGGAGTACCGCCGGTGCATCCAGAAGGACGCGGCGCTGGAGCGGCGCTTCGGGCGGGTGGTGGTGGAGGAGCCGGACCCGGACACCGCCAAACGCATCCTTGCGGGCCTTGTGCCCCGCTATGAGCGCTACCATCAGGTGACCATTCCGGCCCAGGCGGTGGCGGCGGCGGTGGAACTGTCGGTGCGGTATCTGCCGGGGCGTTTTTTGCCGGACAAGGCCGTGGACCTGCTGGACGAGGCCGCCGCCGCTCTGCGCATCCACTGCGAGCGGGAGAATGACCGCAGCCGTGAGCTGACCGCCGAGGACGTGGCCCGGGTGGTGGCCCGGGCCAGCGGTGTGCCGGTGCAGCGCATCACCGAGGCGGAACGGGAAAAACTGGCCCGGCTGGAACAGCGGCTCTCCGAGAGCGTGGTGGGCCAGCAGGGGGCGGTGCACACGGTGGCGGGGGCGGTGCGCCGGGCCCGCACCGGCCTGCGGGAGGCAGGCAGGCCCCTGGGCGCGATGCTGTTCCTCGGCCCCACCGGGGTGGGCAAGACCCATCTGGCCCGCACTCTGGCCCGCCAGTGGTTCGGCACTGAAAAGGCGCTGCTGCGCTTTGACATGAGCGAGTATATGGAGGCCCATGCCGCCGCCAAACTCATCGGCGCGCCTCCGGGCTATGTGGGCCACGACGAGGGCGGCCTGCTCACCGAGGCGGTGCGCCGCCGGCCCTATGCCGTGGTACTGTTCGACGAGATAGAAAAAGCCCACCCGGACGTGCAGAACCTGCTGCTGCAAATTCTGGAGGACGGCCGCCTGACCGATTCCATGGGCCGCAGCGCCAGCTTTTGCAACACCATCATCCTGCTCACCTCCAACCTGGGGGCGGAGCATCTGGCGGGCCAGGGGGGCCTGGTGGGCTTTGGCGCAACGCCGGAGACCATCCCTCAGCGCCAACGCCAGCAGGTGATCGGGGAGGCGAAGAAGTACTTCCGCCCCGAACTGCTGGGCCGCATGGACGAGCTGGTGGTGTTCGGCCCGTTGCTGCACGAGGACTTGGCCCGCATCGCGGAGCAGATGCTGACGGAGCTGGAGCAGCGGGCCCAGGCCAGGGGCTATCGTTTGCACCACAGCCCCGACCTGCCCGCCATGCTGGCGGGAGGGGACCGCCCGGTGTACGGCGCGCGGGACCTGCGCCGCACGGTGAGCCGGGCGGTGGAGCAGGCCCTGGCGGACAGCATCGCCGCCGGGCAGGTGCATCCGGGCGAGAGCTTCACCGCCTGTGTGCAGGACGGGCAGGTGGTGCTGCGCAGCGAAAATGACGCCGCGGGCCAGCGCGCCGAGGCAACCGTGTAAAAAACAGCCGCCCGCGTCGTTCCACAAAAGGGGAGGCGCGGGCGGCTGTTCGGTTCAGAGGCGGCAGAAAATGCCGCCCGGTTCAGAATTTTTTGCGCAGCAGCGCAAAATCGAAGAAGGCAGTGTAGTAAGAAAGAGAATACATCACCGGCTTCGCCAGCTTGGTGTAGCTCACTTCCTCCATCAGAAGAAGGGCTTCGTGAGGCTGGACTGCCAGGATGCGCCGGGAGGCGGGGTCGCCCATCACGGCGCTCACATGGGCCACGGTGCTCACCACCGAAACGCCGGCCACCTCTTCCAGAATGTCAAACACCGGGCGGCCGAAGTCCAGCCGGTCCACCAGTGCGGGAGGGAAGAGGACGACAGGCAGATAGTCCACCGACCAGATCACCGGCTGGCGGTCCGCCAGCACCCGTTTTTTCACCATCAGCACCGGCTGCCCCGGCTCGATGCCCAGCCGGGCGGCCATGGCTTCGTCCGCGTCCAGGCGCTGCACCAGAACGTGGTCGGCGTGGGGCGTGCGGCCCATGGAACGGATCATGGCGTTGTATTCGAATTTCTGGTCCAGGCGGCCCCGCACGGCCACCACCTGCCGGTTGATGACGGTGCCGATGCCCCGCACCCGCTCCACATAGCCTTCCCGTTCCAGTTCCGCCAGCGCGTCCCGGATGACGGTGCGGCTCACGCCCAGATTCGCGGCCAGCTCCACTTCCGCGGGCAGCCGGTCGGCCCCGGCATAACACCCGCTCCGGAGCTCCTCCAGCAGACGCGCGGCGATCTGCTGGCTGATCACCGCACCGCCCAGCGGGCCGTCCTCCGCTCTGTGTGTTCTTGCCATCAAGCGCACCTCCGCACCGTGCCCGGCCGGGCACGGCCAAAAATCATACTTTTCACCCCAGTATACCACATTCAGCGAAAAAATGCACGATTCCTGCCGCGCTGCCCTTGCGGCGGGGGCAAAACCGTGGTATCATGGCGGTGCATTCCTGAAAAGGGGAGGGAACACGATGCGGATACGCCCTTACTGCCCGTCCGACTGCGGCGCAATGGCGGAACTGTTTTTCAATACGGTCCACACGGTGAACGCCGCCGATTACACGCCCCGGCAGCTGGACGCCTGGGCCGACGGTCAGGTGGACCTGATGGCCTGGGACCGCTCCTTCCGGGCGCACTGCACCCTTGTGGCCGAAGAAAGCGGCGTGCTCATCGGCTTCGGAGACATCACCGCCGACGGCTATCTGGACCGGCTCTATTTCCACCATCTGCACCAGCGGCAAGGCGTTGCCGCTGCCCTTTGCGACCGGCTGGAAAAAACGGTGGAGGGCCCTGTCACCACCCACGCCTCCATCACCGCGCGCCCGTTCTTTGAAAAGCGGGGCTATCGGGTGGTGAAGGAGCAGCAGGTGGAGCGCCACGGCATCCTGCTGACCAATTTCGTGATGAAAAAACCGCGCTGAAATCAAAGACCGGGCAGGGAAGGGAAACCTTCTCTGCCCGGTCTTATATGTTTGTTTCAGCGGTTCTGGATGTACTCGTCGATGGCCTTGGCGGCTTCCTTGCCCGCGCCCATGGCCAGAATGACGGTGGCCGCGCCGGTCACCGCGTCGCCGCCGGCAAACACGCCCGGCCGGCTGGTGGCGCCGGTCTCGTCCGTCACGATGCAGCCGCGCCGGTCGGTGTCGAGGCCGGGGGTGGTGGAGCGGATGAGGGGATTGGGGCTGGTGCCGATGGCCATGATGACCGTGTCCAGCGGCAGCTCAAAGCGGCTGTCCGGCTTTTCCACCGGGCGGCGGCGGCCGGAGGCGTCCGGCTCACCCAGTTCCATCTCCACGCAGGCGATGCCACGCACCCGCTTGTTCTCATCGCCCAGCACTTCCACGGGGTTGGTGAGCAGCTTGAAGACGATGCCTTCCTCCTGAGCGTGTTCCACCTCTTCGCGGCGGGCGGGCAGCTCTTCCATGCTGCGGCGGTAGACGATGTACACTTCCTCCGCGCCAAGGCGCTTGGCGCAGCGGGCCGCGTCCATGGCCACGTTGCCGCCGCCCACCACCGCCACCTTGCGGCTGTGCTGGATGGGGGTGCGGCTGCCCGGCTGATAGGCCTTCATCAGGTTCACCCGGGTCAGATACTCGTTGGCGGAGTAAACGCCGTTCAGGCTCTCGCCGGGGATGTTCATGAAACGGGGCAGCCCCGCGCCGGAGGCCACATACACCGCCTCAAAGCCCTCTTCTTCCATCAGCTCGTCCACGGTGAGCACCTTGCCGATGACCATGTTGGTCTCGATGGAAACACCCAAGGCCTTGAGCCCGTCGATCTCCTGCTGCACGATGTCCTTGGGCAGGCGGAACTCCGGGATGCCGTAGACCAGCACGCCGCCCGCCAGATGCAGGGCTTCGAACACCGTCACGGTGTAGCCTTTTTTGGCCAGCTCGCCCGCGGCGGTGAGGCCCGAGGGGCCGGAGCCGATGATGGCCACTTTGTGGCCGTTGGGGGCAGGCTTTTCGGGGGCGGCGGTGGAGTGGGTGCGGTGCCAGTCGGCGGCAAAGCGCTCCAAACGGCCGATGCCCACGCTCTCGCCCTTGATGCCCCGCACGCATTTGCCCTCGCACTGGTTCTCCTGAGGGCAAACCCGGCCGCACACCGCGGGCAGGGCGCTGCTGGCGCTGAGCACCTGATAGGCGCCCTCAAAATCCTCTTCCGCGATTTTTTCGATGAATTCGGGGATGTGGATGCCCACCGGGCAGCCGGAAACACAGGGCATGTTCTTGCAGTGCAGGCAGCGCTTGGCCTCGTTCACCGCCATCTCGGGGGTGTAGCCCAGGGCCACCTCGTCAAAATTCTTGTTGCGCACGTGCGCCGCCTGGCTGGGCATGGGGCAGCGCTTCGGGTCCATATTCCGTTCCATCAGCGCACCTCCTTGTTCAGCAGATTGCAGCTTTCCTCGCGGGCGTGGGCCTCGAACTCCCGGTACATGCCGCCCCGCTGCAAAGCCTCGTCAAAGTCCACCAGATGGCCGTCGAAGTCCGGCCCGTCCACACAGGCGAACTTCGTCTGGCCGCCCACCGTCAGGCGGCAGCCGCCGCACATGCCGGTGCCGTCGATCATGATGGGGTTCATGGAAACGATGGTCTTGACGTTATATTTCTTGGTGGTCAGGCTGACGAATTTCATCATCACCAGCGGGCCGATGGCGATGACCTCGTCGTAGCCCTCGCCGGCGGCGATGAGCTCTTCCAGGGGCTTGGTCACAACGCCCTTCTCGCCCCGGCTGCCGTCGTCGGTCATCAGGATGAAGCGGTCGCTCACCGCTTTGAACTCGTCCTCCAGAATGACCAGGTCCTGGCTGCGGAAACCGGCGATGGTGTGCACCACGCAGCCCATCTCGTGCAGCTTCTTCGCCACGGGATAGGCGATGGCGCAGCCCACGCCGCCGCCCACCACGGCCACCTTTTTCAGGCCTTCCAGTTCGGTGGGGCGGCCCAGCGGGCCCACGAAATCGTGCAGTGCATCGCCCACGGCCAGACCGTTCAGCTGCATGGTGCCCGCACCCACCACCTGGAAGATGACGGTCACGGTGCCGGCGGCGGGGTCCTGGTCGGCGATGGTCAGCGGGATGCGCTCGGAGTCGGCGCAGGCCCGCAGAATGACGAACTGCCCCGGCTGGGCTTTCTTTGCGATCAGCGGCGCTTTTACCACCAGTTTGGTCACGGTGGGGTTCAGTTCGCTGCGCTCCACAATGGTAAACATGGCTTTCCCTCTTTCCCTTGTTTGCCCTCTATGGGTACTTCTTTATAGTATAGCGGAAAAGCGCCGCCCGCGCAAGGGCCCGGCGGCGTCGTTAAAAAGAAAACGGCGGGCCGTGCGCCCGCCGCTTTTTTAAAGATTGAGGGAATAGGTGCTCTCGCTGCCGCCGTTGTCCAGAATGTGCAGCTGATAGTCGATCTCGGGCCGGCTGCCGCCCTCGTACTCGTCTTTCCAGGGCTGTTCAAAGGTCTTTGCCTCCAGCGAAAAGCGGAGGTAGAAGGTCACGGTCCCCGAGGGTTCGCTGGGGCCGTTCTCGCTGCCCGGCTGGATGAAATCGGTGTCCAGCGCAAGGTTCAGGACTTCTTCGCCGGCCAGCGTGCCCGTCACCCACGCTTTCACAGGCCACTGATAGGGCCGTCCGTCCCTTGCATAGGACACGTCCACGGGGATCTCGTAATCGCCCGCTTCCTGCCGCACGGTATAGGTCTTGGAAAAAGACGTGTGGCTGGCGCTTTGCACCACGGGGGGCAGCTCCTGAATCTGCATCTCGTACTGGCTGGAAAAGGCGGGCTCGGTGTAAAGCTGTTCCACCTTTGTCTCACCGTCGCGCATGAGGCTGACGTTCAGGGTGTAGCTCTCCGCCAGAGGCACCCAGCCCTCGGCAAAGAACACATCTCCCTCGCCCTGCACCGCGTCCAGCGAGAGGCTCTGTCCGTCGCTCAGCACAAAGGTGAAGCGGAGGGCGCAGTCCTCGGTGATTGTGCGGGGCGTGGCGGAAAGGCTCATCAGCACCTGGCTCTCGGCGGGGGAGTACTCTTTGACCTGCACGTCCCAGCTGGCCAGCAGGCTCTCGGAGAAGGTGGTCTGCCCCTGGCCGAGGATGCCCGCGCTCAGCTGGCTTTGCAGCGCGGCAACGGAGCCGTCCAGTGTGGCAACGCTGCCCTGCACCGTGCCCAGCTGATTTCGCAGCGAGGCCAGCTGTCCGTTCTGCCATGCAAGGCCCGCCGCCAGCGCCAGCACCGCCAGTGCGGCCGGAACGCCCAGCCGGAGCAGGGTGCGCTTTTGCCGCCGGCGGTCGCTCCGGGCCTGCCCTTCCAGCAGGGCCTGCACCCCCTCCAGCGAGAGGGGCATCTGCGGCGGCCCGGCCTCAGGGGTGCTTTGCGCGTCCGTCTCTTCGCCGGTGAGCAGCGCGTCGATGCTCACCCCCAGCTCCTTTGCCAGTTGGTGCAGATTGTCCAGGCTGGGCAGGGTGGCGTCCGCCTCCCATTTGCCGATGGCCTGCCGGCTGACGCCCAGCTTTGCGGCCAGCGCCTCCTGAGAGAGCCCGGCAGCTTTTCGCAGCGACGCGATGCGGTTGCCCAAGGTCATAGCGGTGTTCCTCCTTGTGGTTTCTGAACTTATTCTATCAGAAACGACTCGTTTTCGCCACCAACATGGTTTTCCATTCCCTGCAACCAGCGGTTGCAGGGGCAAAAAAGGCCGCCCCGGCGGGGCGGCCTTTGCAAAAACGGGATGAGCGCTCAGCCCTGGCGGTTGAACAGCTTGGGAGCAACGCTGGCCAGCACCACCATGGCGATCACGGTGAGGATGGTCTCGGGGATCATGTAAGTGGCGTTGTAGACGGCGCTGTACAGCCAGCACAGGGCGTTCTCGCCCATGTTGGCGATGGCCGCGCCCCAGCCGAAGCCTTCCATCCACTCAAAAGCGGTCTCATAGTCCTTCCAGACGATGTAGCCGGAAAGGAAGCTGCACAGATAGCGGCCAAAGCACATGATGACGGTGCTCACGCCAATGCCCAGCGCCAGGGGCTTTTTGGGCTTGGCCACCAGGCAGGCCAGACCCAGCAGGGTGAAGGCCAGCACATAGTCCAGCAGGATGCAGCCCACCACGGCCCCGAAGGTCTGGCACCAGGCCAGATTCTTGATGCCCAGCATCAGCTGGATGAGGCTGTGGACGAAGGCGGTCAGCACGCCCCACTTCACGCCGTGACGGTGGCTCACCAGCAGGATGGGCGCCATGCTCACCAGCGTCACCGAGCCGCCCCGGGGCAGCTCGTAGACAGGAATGAAGCCCAGAACGGTGGCCAGGGCCACCATCAGCGCGCATTCCACCAGGATGCGGGTCTTGGAGAAGGTTTTGTTCATACAGGTTCAGCGACCTTTCAATGGATAGTACATAAAAACAAAAACGCCCCCGCGCAAAACTGCACAGGGGCGCTCGTCAAGCGTCCGATCCTCAAACTTCCTACGCCGGCATTACCCGGATCAGGTTCAAGGTGACCCGAGGCTGCGTTTCGCCTCGATCTCAGCCGGGTATGGCACCCAGCGCCCCTGTTTTTATGTCCGGGGTAAAGTATAGCGCCGTGCGAAAAGATTGTCAAGCTTTGGCGGCGGCTTTGCCCGTCTTGCAGATGTCCCGAAGGCAGCAGGCGGCGCAGTCGGGCTTGCGGGCGTCGCACACCGCCCGCCCGTGCAGCACGAACCGGTGGCACAAATCGTTGCCCTCCTCGGGGGGCACGATCTTCCACAGGGCCATCTCCACCTTCTTGGGGTCCTTCTCATCCTTCACCAGACCGATGCGGTTGCACAGCCGGATGCAGTGGGTGTCGGTGACGATGGCGGGCTTGCCGAACACATCGCCCATGATGAGGTTGGCGCTCTTGCGGCCCACGCCGGGCAGGCTCAGCAGGGCGTCGAAGTCGTCCGGCACTTTGCAGTCGTATTCGTCCCGCAGCTTGCGCATGCACAGGCTGATGTCCCGCGCCTTGGAGCGGCCCAGCCCGCAGGGCTTCACGATGGCCTCGATGTCCTCCGGCTCGGCGTCGGCCAGTTCCTTCACGCCGGGATATTTGGCAAACAAGTCCTTCACCACCACGTTCACCCGCGCGTCGGTGCACTGGGCGGCAAGACGCACCTCCACCAGCAGCTGCCATGCATGGTCATAGTCCAGCGTGCACTCCGCCAGCGGATAGGCCTGTTTCAGCCGTTCGATCACTTCCAGTGCAAGGGCCTTTGTGGTCATAATTTCTCCCTCGTTTCCGATGTTTTCCGCCATTATAGCATGAATTCTCACAAAGCGCAAACCGGCCCTTGTGCCGGCGGCCCGGCGGGGGTATAATGATACATATACTGTCCGTCGGGGCAAAAGCACACTGAGAAAAGAGGGGAACTTCATGTACAAGGAAATGATCGACACCATCGGCTTTGTGGCCGGGCAGGACCCGGAACTGGCCGCGGCCATGGAACGGGAACTGGTCCGCCAGCGGCAGAACATCGAGCTCATCGCCAGCGAGAACATCGTCAGCCCGGCGGTGATGGCCGCCATGGGCAGCGTGCTCACCAACAAGTACGCCGAGGGCTATCCTGCCCACCGCTATTACGGCGGCTGTGCCTGCGTGGACGAGGTGGAGAACCTGGCCATCCAGCGCGCTTGCCAGCTGTTCGGCGCGAAGTTCGCCAACGTGCAGCCCCACTCCGGCGCGCAGGCCAACCTGGGCGTCTATTTCGCCCTGCTGGACCTGGGCGACACCATCCTGGGCATGGATCTTGCCGCCGGCGGCCATCTGACCCACGGCAGCCCGGTGAACATGAGCGGCAAAAACTACAACTTCGTGGCCTACGGCGTGGACGAGAACGGCTTCCTCGACTATGAAGCCCTGCGCCGTCAGGCCCTGGAAGTGCGGCCCAAGATGATCGTGGCGGGCGCTTCCGCCTATCCCCGCGCCATCAAGTTTGACGTTCTGGCGGACATCGCCCACGAGGCGGGCGCGCTCTTGATGGTGGACATGGCCCACATCGCGGGCCTCGTGGCGGGCGGCGCTCACATGAGCCCCATCCCTTACGCCGACGTGGTCACCACCACCACCCACAAGACCCTGCGCGGGCCCCGGGGCGGCATGATCCTCACCAACAACGAGGAGATCGCCAAGAAGGTGAACAAGGCAATCTTCCCCGGCACCCAGGGCGGCCCGCTGGAGCACATCATCGCCTCCAAGGCGGTCTGCTTCGGCGAGGCGCTGAAGCCGGAGTTCAAGACCTACGCCCGGAACATCGTGACCAACGCAAAAGCGCTGGCCGACGGCCTGCAAAGCCGGGGCGTGAAGCTGGTGAGCGGCGGCACCGACAACCATATGATGCTCATCGACCTCTCCGATTTGGAGTGCACCGGCAAGGAGTTGGAGCACAACCTGGACGAGGTGCACATCACCGCCAACAAGAACTCGGTGCCCGGCGAAAAGCGCAGCCCCTTCATCACCAGCGGCCTGCGCGTGGGCACCCCGGCGGTGACCACCCGCGGCTTCGGCGTGGCGGAGATGGACGTCATCGCCGGCTGCATCGCCGACTGCATCTTTGACTTTGAGGGCAAGAAAACGGACGTGGCCGCCCGTGTGGAGGAGCTGGTGCGCCGCTTCCCGCTGTACGAATAAAAACGCTGCGTTCCCGGCGGCCGGGCCTTCGTTCGGCCGCCGGGGCTGTTTTGAGGAGAAAAGGCTATGGCTTATATTGAGTGCAAACTGAAATCCCAGCGGCTGCTCACCACCGTGGGCGTCAAGATCTATCTGCCGTGCGACCTGCCGGTGGAGGTGGGCAACAAGGTAAAGGGCGTGTTCACCCTGCTTCATGGCTTCACCAACAGCGGCGACGACTGGATGCAGATGACCGCCGCCCCCCGCTACGCCGCCGACAACGGTCTGGCGCTGGTGGCGCCGGACTGCGGCAACTCCTTCTACCAGGACATGACCTACGGCGGGGCCTGGGCGGGCTTCGTCACCGAGGAGCTGCCGGTGCTGCTGCGGGAGATGTTCCACCTGCCCGCCGAGCGGGAGAAAAACTTCATCGGCGGCCTTTCCATGGGCGGCTACGGCGCATTGTATCTGGGCCTCAGCCGTCCCGACCTCTATGCCGGCTGCGCTTCCTTCTCCGGCGCGGTGGATGTGGCCATGATGCTGGAGCACTCCCACATCCCCGGCGTCAAGGAGGTGTTCGAGCCCATCTTCGGGCCGGACCTGCGCCTGCCGGAGGCCAGCGAAGTCCGGCAGCTGGCGGCCAAGGTGGCCGCCCTGCCCGCCGACCAGCAGCCGAAGATCCTGCTCACCAACGGCTTCCAGGACCAGGAGCCCTACTACATCCGCTACCAGAACGACTCGGTGGACGAGTGCCTGCGGGCGCTGCCTCTGGCCCACTACCGCCGCCTGCAGTGGGACGGCGTGCACGAGTGGAACTTCTGGGACCGCAGCCTCGTCTATGCCATCGACGACTTTGTGAACCCCGGCTATGCGGCCAAAAAGCTGAACGACTGGGCCGCGCCGGTCACCGAGACGGGAGGTGCCCCCCGTGGCTGAACCGCTGGCCCAGCGCCTGCGTCCCCGCACCCTCGGCCAGGTGTGGGGGCAGAAGCATCTGCTGGGGGAGGGGTGCGTGTTCCGCCGCGCCATCGAGAGCGGGACGGTGCCCAACATGATCTTCTACGGCCCGCCGGGAGTGGGCAAGACCACCGTGGCCCGCATCATCGCGGAACAGAGCGGCATGCGGCTGCACAAACTCAACGGCACCTCCGCCTCCACCGGGGACATCAAGGCCGTGCTGGCGGAGATCGGCACCCTGCAGAGCCAGGGCGGCCTGCTGCTCTATCTGGACGAGATACAGTACCTGAACAAAAAACAGCAGCAGAGCCTGCTGGAGTGCATTGAGGACGGCACCGTCACCCTCATCGCCTCCACCACCGAGAACCCCTATTTCTACATCTACAACGCACTGCTCAGCCGGTGCGCCGTGTTTGAATTCAAATCCCTCACTCCCGCCGACGTGGCCGACGGCCTGCGCAGCGCGGCCCAGCGCCTCTCCGAGATGGACGGCGCGCCCCTGGCGGTGGATGAGGAAGCCCTGGATATCCTGGCCCACGGCTGCGGCGGCGACATGCGCAAGGCGCTGGGCTGCCTGGAACTGGCGGCCGCCGCGGCGCCCGCTGATTCGGATGGTGTGCGCCGGGTGGACGGGGAGATGGCCCGTCAGGTCACCGGGCGCACCGCCATGCGCTACGACAAAAACGGCGACGACCACTACGACATCCTCTCTGCCTATCAGAAATCCATGCGCGGATCCGACCCGGACGCGGCGCTGCACTATCTGGCCCGCCTGCTGGAAGCGGGGGACCTGGTGAGCGCCTGCCGGCGGCTGATGGTCTGCGCCTGCGAGGACGTGGGCCTTGCCTGGCCCCAGATCATCCCCATCGTCAAGGCGGCGGTGGACGCCGCCACCATGCTTGGCCTGCCGGAAGGACGCATCCCTCTGGCGGACGCGGTCATCCTGGTGGCCACCGCGCCCAAGTCCAACAGCGGTGAGGCGGGCATCAACGCCGCCATGGCCGACCTGCAGAAGGGCCGCAGCGGCCCCATCCCGCGCCAGCTGCAGAACAAGCACTTCGACGGTGAGGACGCGGCGGTGAAGGGCCAGCACTACAAATACCCCCACGCCTATCCCGGCAGCTGGGTGGCCCAGCAGTATCTGCCCGACGCGCTGGTGGGCACCCAATACTACCACTGGGGCGAAAACAAGACCGAGCAGGCGGCCAAAGCCTATTGGCAGCGGGTCAAGGGCCAGCAGGGAAGCGGCGAAGAAAGCTGAAACCAAGCGCCCTTGACAAAATATGTGAAAACAATTACTATTATAAAAAACACGACAATGCACCGCGCGGCGGGGGAGCCGCGGCGGGCGAGAACAGGAGGGAAAAGACCATGCGCTATTCACGGCAGCGGGAGCTGGTGATGCGGCAGGTGCAGAGCCGCTGCGATCACCCCACCGCCGACGAGATCTATACCGCCGTGCGGGACGACTGCCCCGGCCTGAGCCTGGGCACGGTGTACCGCAACCTGAACGGCCTTGTGGAGGCCGGGCGTGTGCGCCGGGTGAGCGTTCCCGGTCAGGCTGACCGGTTTGACCGCACCCTGGCCGATCACGACCATATGTTCTGCACCCGGTGCGGCCGGGTGGAGGACGTTCAGCTGGACAAAACGCCGCTGAACGAGATGATCGCCAGCCGGCCGGAACTTGCCATCGAGGGCTATGCGCTCACTCTGTATGGGGTGTGCAGCGCCTGCCGCGAGGCGAGCGGTTCCTGACGCATAAAGAAATCCCCGCCTGTTTGTTTTGGCAAACAGGCGGGGATTTTCTATGTCCGAAACAGTCCGGCTTACTTCTCGGCGATGGCCTCGATCTCGCACAGAACGCCCTTCGGCAGGGCCTTCACAGCCACGCAGCTGCGGGCGGGCTTGGAAACGAAGTACTTGGCGTACACTTCGTTGAAAGCGGCAAAGTCGCCCATGTCAGCCAGGAAGCAGGTGGTCTTGACCACGTTCTCAAAGCCCACGCCGGCAGCCTCCAGAATGGCGCCCACGTTCTTGCAGCTCCACTCAGCCTGCGCAGCGATGCCCTCGGGCACGTTGCCGGTGGAGGGGTCCACGGGGATCTGGCCGCTGGTGAATACGAAGCCGTTCACCTCAAAACCCTGAGAATAGGGGCCGATGGCGCCGGGCGCCTTGCTGGTCTCGATAACTTTCATCTTGTATGACCTCCTTGCAGTATTCCGTCGTTCAAAGGAGAGGCCTTTTTTGTGAAAAGGCCGTCTTTATCTTTATTATAACAGACCCGTCTGTGAAATCAACCTTTTTTGCACGATGCGAAAAAAATTGCAGGGCCGCCCCGTTTTTGAGCGGGGCAGCCCTGCGCGCGTCACTCCGCAGGCTCGCTCTGGCAGCCGCAGCCGCGCTGGTCCGGGCCGCACTCATCGGGTCCGACAGGCTTGCGCTGCTCGGGGGCAGCGCCCCCGAACACCGAGGGGAAATAGGCGCCCATGCCCAGCCCCTCGTAAAAGGCGTCGGCCTCGGTCACAAGGCCCTCCGCCCGGGGTGGGCGGCAGCCGGGCTGGTGAGGGTCGGGCACGCCCACTTCGGTCACGGCGTTCTGGTCCTCGTGATGAGTTTCATGGTATTCGTGGTCCATAGATCGTTCCTTCCTTTCTTTTTCAAGCGGGGCCCATCGCCCCGCTTTTAGTATGCCCCATGCCCGCGGGATATTTCACAAAAGAACCGGCTTGACAAACGTCCGAAATCGTACTAAAATGGCAAGTACGATTTCGGACCAAAGGGGGGCGGAGAATGATCAGGACCACCCAGGAAAAGCTGAACCGGTTCAATTACCTCCTCGGCGAGACCGAAGCTGCCTACCATGAGCTCAGCTTAAAGATGGGCTATCCAGACAGCGCCATGAAGGTGCTGTACGCGATCTGTGACAATGGGGGCAGCTGCCCGCTGCGCACCATCCGCCGGCGCTCTGGCCTGAGCAAGCAGACCATGAACTCCGCGATCCGCAAGCTGGAAGAGGCGGATGTGCTCTATCTGGAAAAGGACGGCGGCCGGGCCAAAAACGCACATCTGACTGCCCACGGCCAGACGGTGGCGGAAGCGACGGCCATGCGCATCCTCCGGATCGAAAAAGACATATTCGCGTGCTGGTCCGAAGAGGAAGTGGAGACCTATCTGCGCCTGACGGAGCGGTATCTCGCCGATCTCAAGGAAAGGACGGCACAGCTGGAAAGAAAGGTATAACATGCGGATACGATTCTCTGACCATTTCACATGCAAAAAACTTCTGCGCCTGACCTTCCCCTCCATGATCATGCTGGTGTTCACCTCCATCTACGGCGTGGTGGACGGGTTCTTCGTCTCCAACTTTGTGGGCAAAAACGCCTTCACCGCGGTGAATTTCATCATGCCTTTTCTGATGATACTGGGCGCGGTGGGCTTCATGTTCGGCACGGGCGGCGGCGCGTTGATCGCCAAGACCCTGGGCGAAGGGGACAAAGAGAAGGCCGGGCGGCTGTTCTCGCTGGTGGTGTATGCCTCGGCGGGGCTGGGCGTGGTGCTGGCGGCAGCGGGCCTTCTGCTGCTTCGCCCGCTGCTGGTGCTGCTGGGGGCCGAGGGCCAGCTGCTGGAAAACTGCGTGCTCTACGGCCGCATCATCCTGCTGGCAAACCCCATGTACATCCTGCAATATGAATTCCAGTGCCTGTTCCCCACGGCAGGCAAGCCCGCCCTCGGGCTGTATGTCACGGTGGCGGCGGGGCTCACCAACATGGTGCTGGACGCGCTGTTCGTGGCGGTGCTGCCCTGGGGCATCCAGGGCGCGGCGGCGGCCACGGCCATCAGCCAGTGCGTGGGCGGGCTCATCCCGCTGGTCTATTTTGCGCTGCCAAACCGCAGCCTGCTCCGCCTGGGCCGCACGCGCATGGAACCCCGGGCGCTGGTCAAGGTGTGCGCCAACGGCTCCTCCGAGCTGATGAGCAACATTTCCATCCCGCTGGTGAGCATGCTCTACAATCTGCAGCTGCTGGCCATGGCAGGGGAGGACGGTGTGGCCGCCTACGGTGTGCTGATGTATGTCAGCCTTATCTTCCAGGCGGTGTTCCTGGGCTATTCCGTGGGCACTGCGCCGGTCATCAGCTATCACTACGGTGCGCGGAACGCCGCAGAGGTCAAGGGCATTTTGCGCCGCAGCCTGGGGCTGATAAGCGTGTTCGCCCTGGCGATGTTCGCGGCGGCCCTGGGGCTGGCGCAGCCGCTGTCCCGCCTGTTCGTGGGCTACGACCAGGCGCTCTATGAGCTCACGGTGCGCGCCTTCGGCATTTTTGCCTTCTCCTTCCTGTTCACCGGCTTTGCCATCTTCGGCTCGGCCTTCTTCACCGCGCTGAACAACGGCCTTGTGTCGGCAATCATCTCCTTTCTGCGCACCCTGCTGTTCCAGGTGGCGGCGGTGCTGATCCTGCCGCTGTTCTGGCAGGTGGACGGCATCTGGGCCGCCAGCGTCGCGGCGGAATGCATGGCCGCCCTGGTGGCCGGGGCGTTCCTCTGGCGCTGCCGGGACGAGGCAAATCTCATGGCCGCGTGAGAAAATAAAAAAAGAGCCGCGCCTGCAAGCTGCTGCTTGCGGGCGCGGCTTTTTTGATGCGATTTTACTCCAATTTGCGCAGGTGAGCCTCGGTCTCGCGCAGAAAAGCCTCCTCCTCCGGGCGCAGAAGATGGTCCTTGCGCCATATCACCGAAAAGTGGGTGCGCCGGTTGGTCTCAAGGGGGATGGCGCGGATCTCCGGGTCATTGTCGAACAGTCCCTGCAACAGCACGCAGGAAGCCCGTCCCTCCCGGATGGCCTGACCGATGCCGTTCAGATCTGTGGAGAAAAACAGGATGTTCTCCGGCCAGACGTTGTTGAGCAGGATGCTCATCATCTCGCCGAACTCTGAGCGGCTCATGGGATATTCGGTGAAGGCGGCCAGCGGCACCTGCTGCAGTTGACGGGGGTCCAGGGTGCTGAAACTGCACAAGGGGTCGTCCCGGCGGGTGTACAGTACCACATCGAAACTGGCCAGGTCGTAAACGCAGAATTCCTCCAGGTCCCGGCTGTCCACCGAGGAGATGATGGCAAGGTCCAGAAGTCCGTCCCGCACCGACTGCATCAGATAATCGCAGCCGTAAAACCCCAAAAATGCGAGAGACTCGCGGGACATGTCAAAGCCGCCGGCGAACATCCGCTGCACCAGCTGCTGCACGATGATGGAAATGCCCACCCGCAGGGGCGAGCGCTGGCTGCCGATACTGCGCATCTGGCGGGAGATGTCTTCAAACCCGTTCAGCAGCGGGCCCGCCAGCTGGGCAAGATGCTGCCCGGCCTGAGTGGGCTGCAGCGGCTTGGTGCGCAGGAACAGCTTGACGCTGAACTCGTCCTCCAGCTCCTGAATGGCAGTGGAGACCGACGGCTGCGAAACATACAGTGCGTTGGCCGCTCTCGTCATGTTGCGGTATTCATACACCGCCTGAAAGTATTGAAGCTGCAAAATGGTCATGCCCACACCCCCTGACACTCAGTATAGCAAAAACCGGCTTGTCTTGTAAGCTGTTTGTGAAAAAGCAAACATAGTTTTCTTTTATGCCTTTGCCGTTTGCATCGCAAACCCGTATTTCCATTTTGGCGGTGGGGATGTGTACAATGAAAACAGCGCTGAAAGCCAAAGCGCAAAAACAAAAAACGGAAGGATGAGGAAGTATGAAACGGCTGGAAAACAAGGTGGCTATCATCACGGGCGCGGCCATGGGGCAGGGCGCGGCCGAAGCGTATCTGTTCGCCAAAGAGGGCGCAAAAGTGGTGGCAGCGGACATGGCGGAGGACGCACTGAAAGAGACCGTGGACGCCATCAACGCGGATTTCCCCGGCATGGCGCTGGGCGTGCACCTGGATGTGGCCAGCGAAGAGAACTGGCAGCAGGTGGTGAAGCAGGCCGTGGAAACGTTCGGCACGGTGGACATCCTTGTGAACAACGCGGGCGTGGGTTCCCGGGGCGTCAACTATGACAAGACCGACCGGGAAGCCTTTGACCGCATCATGGGCATCAACGCCTGGGGCTCCTTTGCGGGCATCAAAACGGTGGTGCCGGTGATGAAGAAGGCCGGCGGCGGTTCCATCGTGAACGTGTCCTCGCTGGCCGCGGTGGTGGGCGTGGAATTCAACGCCTACACGCTGACCAAGGGCGCTGTGGTCTCCATGACCCGCGCCGCCGCCGTGGACCTGGGCAAGGACAACATCCGCGTCAACACCATCATCCCGGGCACCATCGTGACCCCCATGACCAAGATCATCTGTGATTACCCCAAGGTGCTCAAGTCCTGTGAGGAAAAGACCTGCCTGGGCCACATTGGCGAGCCCAACGACATCGCCTACGGCGTTTTGTATCTGGCCAGCGACGAGGCCAAGTATGTCACCGGCTCCGATCTGACCATCGACGGCGGCGAGCGGTTCAAAGACGCGCTGGAGCTGGAACTGTGAAAAAGGGGGAACGGGAATGAACGAAAAAAACAAGCGCTGGACCATGCTGGCCCTCTTCCTGGGCCTGCTTGAGATCCTGTTCATCGACGCCATGAGTTCCATCGTGGGGCCGGGCATCGTGGCCGAGCTGGGCAGCACCGATCTGTATGCCTTCATGTACACGCTGACCTTCCTGTGCAACACCCTGGCCCTGCCCATCACCTCCATGCTGGGCAACAAAAGCGGACGGAAATACATCATCGTGGCCGGCGTGCTGGTCTACGGAGTGTCCTCCCTGCTGGCGGGCCTTGCGGGCAGCATGATGTTCCATGTGGTGATGCGCGGCGTGCAGGGCGTCGGCAAGGGCTGCATCCTGGGCAATGTGCTGGCCTTTTTCGGCGAATCGCTGGACGAACAGGGCCGCGCCAAGGCCATGGGCTTTTACGGGACCCTCACCGGCGTGGTGTTCGTGGTGGCTCCTCTGGCCGGCGGCGCCATCGGCGACCTGCTGGGCTGGCGGCTGACCTTCTATCTGTCCGTGCCGCTGACGGCGGTGGTGCTGGCAGTGCTGCTGCTCAAAATGCCCAACCTTCGCCCCAAGGACCCGGCGGGCGGTCTGGACTGGGCCGGCACCCTGCTGCTCTCGGTGCTGACCATCGCCATCGTGATGTTCTTCTCCTGGGGCGGGCAGACCTACAGCTGGGTCTCGGTGCAGGTGCTGGGGTCGCTGGCGGTGTTCCTCGTGTCGCTGGTGCTGTTCGTGCGGCACATCAACCGCTGCGAGCATCCGGTGCTCTCTCCCGCGCTGTTCCGCAACCGTGAATTCGTGCTGGTGATCCTGGGCGTGGTGCTCATCGGGCCCACCCTCTATGCGGTGGGCTCCTACCTGCCCATGCTGTGCCAGGCGCTGGCAGGGATGAACGCCACCATGTCCGGCGCCATTACCGCGCTGAAATCTGTGGTGCAGCTGGCCCTGGGCTACGCGGTGGGCGCGTTCATCGGCAAGACCGGGCGCATCAAGCTGGTGCTGGTGACCACCTCGGTGGTCTATGCCGCATCCAACTTCCTGATGGGCCTCACCCGCTCGCCCGCCGACATGGTCTGGCTCATCCTGGGCGTGCTGCTCTCCGGCCTGGGCACCACCACCTATTCCATGGTCTACACGCTGCATGCGCAGAACGAGCTGCCGGAGTCCCTGGTGGGCGAGGGCACCAGCGCCATCCAGTTCCTGCAGTCCATGAGCGGCACCATCGGCCTGTCCATCGCTGGCATGGTGCTGAACACCTCCTTTGCCCGCGGACTGACCGATGTGGTGCCCGAAGGACTGGACGCCTTCCTCTCCGCGGAGGAGCTGAATGGCTACATGGGCACGACTTTGCTCACCGACCCCACTGCCGTGGAAAAGGCCATGGCCGGCCTGAGCGAGCAGGGCCAGACGCTGTTCACACAGTTTGTGGAGAACCTGCGCTCGGCCTACGCCGGCGCCATGTTCAACACCTTCTGCGTGCTGGGCGTGCTGGCGGCCATCACCCTGATCTTCTCTCTGATGGCGCGCAGCAGCCGGCAGGCAGCCAAAAACTGAGCTTTCCTCTCATAAACGAACGAAGCCCCGCCTCCCGCCGGAATTTCCGGAGGGAGGCGGGGCGTTTTGCGTGCAAAGCTGAAATGGCAGTTCAGCCGGTGACGTCGGTGACCTGCGAGGCTTCCAGCATGGAGGTGAGGCCGCACGCGTCCATGAACACCGGCAGATAATGGTCCCAGAAGTCCCAGTGATGGGTCCCGGGCCCTTTTTCGTAGGTGAAGGCCGGGGCAGTAAGCCCGCGGGCGGCGATGTGCTGTGCCATGGAATCGGAAAGCGGCAGCACAAAATCCTCCGTGCCGCAGTACATCTTGATCTGCGGCAGAGCCTTGCCGGCGTCGAGGGCCGC
This sequence comes from Candidatus Allofournierella excrementavium, assembly GCF_048526665.1. Taxonomy (NCBI): domain Bacteria; kingdom Bacillati; phylum Bacillota; class Clostridia; order Eubacteriales; family Oscillospiraceae; genus Allofournierella; species Candidatus Allofournierella excrementavium. Next base: position 46,700 of record NZ_DBGFPE010000042.1, on the reverse strand, counting down.
GTCGAGCAGGTGCTTCACATCGTGCTCGGTGCCCAGGGCGTCGGCCATTTTTTCGGTGCCGAAGGCGTTGCGCGCCACGCCGTACATGGGGCGCATGAAAAGGGGAGCCTCCTCCACCGTGGGGGGGAGGATGGAGCCGATCTCCAGCAGGTTCCCGGCGGAGAAGCAGCCGATGGCGGTGTACCGCTCAGGGTAGGTCAGGCCGATCTTCAGTGCGCCGTATCCGCCCATGGAAAGACCGGCGATGAAGTTGTCCTCCGGCGCGTCCGAGAGCTGGGGGAACATCTCCCGGAACAGCGCGGGCACCTCGTTGGCAATGTGGTCAAAGTAGGGCAGACCCTTGACCATGTTGCTGTAAAAACACTGGCTGAGCACGCCGGGCATCACAACAGCGATGCCGCGGGCCAGAGCGTAGCGCTCCACGTGGGTGTAGCGCTCCCAGCTGGTGGAATCGTCGCCGAAACCGTGAAGAAGCCAGAGAACGGGGATCTTGCCGTCCTTGTTCCTCCGCACCCCGCCGGACAAAAAATCCTTGCCCGTCTGGGGCAGGATGACGGTGCCGTGGGTGTTCATGTTCAGGGAAAAGGAGTAGTAGTCCACTTGGATGCGCGGCATGAAAAATTCCTCCTTGTCTATGCCGTCCCGGCGTTGTGTGTTTGAGGCCGAAAACAGTCCGGATGTTGCATCCATCATATCACACGAAAAATCCCTTTGCAACGCTTCATTCCGCCGTTTTTCGGGGAAAAGTGATAAAAAGTTATATAAATTGCATGGACTTTTATGCAAATTTCTTGACCGATTGTGCATTTCGTTGTATAATTTTCTAAACAAGTGCTACGTTAGCTAAACATTTATTGTGGAGGTGACAGGATGACCCAGCGAGAGCGTCAGATCCTCCGATGGATCGAAGAGAATCCGTTTATCTCCCAGCAGGAGCTGGCCGAAAAAGCCGGGATCACCCGCTCTTCGGCGGCGGTGCATATTTCAAATCTGATGAAAAAGGGCTACATCACAGGCAAAGGCTACATCGTTTCTCCGGCCTCCTATGTCGTTGTGGTGGGCGGCGTGAACATGGACATCGGCGGCATCTCCCACGCGCAGCTGGTGTCTGCCGATTCCAACCCCGGCCGGGTGCGCATAAGCCTGGGCGGCGTCGGCCGCAACATCGCCCATAACATGGCCCTGATGGGGTTGGACGTCCGCATGGTCACCGTGCTGGGCGGAGATTTTTATGCCCAAAAAATCGTCTCAACCTGCGGCGAAATGGGCATCGACATCAGCCGGTCCCTCCGGGTGGCCGATGCGATCACTTCCACCTACCTCTTCATCTCCGGGCCCGACGGTGACATGAAACTGGCCATCTCCGACATGGACATCTATTCCCATCTCACCCCGGCCTTTCTTGCTTCAAAGCTGTCCCTTTTCAACAACGCAAAGCTGCTGGTGGTGGATACCAACATCCCCGCCGAGTCCATCGCCTGGCTGGTGGAGCATGTGGAAGTGCCTGTCTTTGCCGACCCGGTCTCCACCGCAAAAGCGGAAAAGCTGCGCCCCGTGCTGGGCAAGCTTCACACCATCAAGCCCAACCGCATCGAAGCGGAACTGCTCAGCGGCGTGCCCATCACCGACGAGCGCAGCCTGCGCCGGGCGGCCAACGTGCTGCTGAAAACCGGGCTGCGGCAGGTCTTTATCTCCCTGGGGGCCGGCGGCGTGTTCGCCGCCAATCAGGACCGGGGCCTGCATCTGCCCAGCATCCCCGGCTCCATGGTCAACGCCACCGGCTGCGGCGACGCCTTCATGGCGGCCCTCGCCTGGGCGTATATGGAAGGGATGGACCTGGAGCAGAGCGCTTATGCCGGCCTGGCGGCGTCCTCCATTGCCCTGGAGGGCAGTGAGACCATCAACCCTGAGATGAGCGTGGACGCCATAAGGAGCCGTCTGGCCTGAAAAAACCGACCCGATAAAAATCATCGTGCCGCATATAAAATTCTTTGGAGGAGGTCATGAGTATGGAACTGAACAAACATCTTGATGTATCCCCGGAGGTCGCCGAAGCACTTGCCGCGGGCAAGCCTGTGGTGGCGCTGGAGTCCACGATCATTTCCCACGGGATGCCGTATCCTCAGAATGTGCAGACCGCCCTTGCCGTGGAAAAGGTCATCCGTGACAACGGCGCTGTTCCGGCGACCATCTGCATCATCAACGGCCGGCTGAAAGCGGGCTGTACCCCGGAGGAGATCGAGTATCTGGGCAAGTCCGGGCCTCGTGTTGCCAAAGCCAGCCGCCGCGACCTGGCCATGCTCGTGGCCCGCAAGGCGGACGGCGCCACCACCGTGACCACCACCATGATGATCGCCCACATGGCCGGCATCAAGGTGTTCGCCACCGGCGGCATTGGCGGCGTGCACCGGGGCGCCGAGACCACCATGGACATCTCCGCCGACCTGGAAGAGCTGGCCCGCACCCCCGTCATGGTGGTCTGCGCCGGCGCCAAGTCCATCCTCGACCTGGGGCTCACTCTGGAATACCTGGAGACCCACGGCGTGCCCGTCATCGGCTACGGCACGGAGGAACTGCCCGCCTTCTACACCAGAAAGTCCGGCTTCAAGGTGGACTACCGGGTGGACTCTCCCGAGGAGCTGGCCGAACTGTTCCGCACCAGCGCCGAGCTGGGCGTAGAGTCCGGCATCCTGGTGACCAACCCCATCCCCGAAGAGTATTCCATGGACCCCGACGTCATCAACAAGGCCATCTCCGAAGCTGTTGACGAGGCCAACGCCAAGGGCATCCACGGCAAAGAGATCACCCCGTTCCTGCTGGGCCGCATCAAGGACATCACCGGAGGCGACAGCCTGGACGCCAACATCCAGCTGGTGTTCAACAACGCCCGCCTGGCGGCCCAAACGGCCAAATGCCTCGCCGGGAACTGAGACGCGCAGAAAAGAAGGTGAACCATGGACAACCAGCATAACGACACGATACTGAAAATAGAAGGCGTTACCAAGGTCTATCCCGGCGTCTGTGCCCTGAACGATGTTTCCTTCGAGGTGAAGAAGGGGCAGGTCCATGCCCTGATGGGCGAAAACGGCGCGGGAAAGTCCACCCTCATCAAGGTCATCAGCGGCGCCATCCACCCTGAAAAGGGCAGCATCTGGATCGATGGCAAAAGCTATGAGCACCTGACGCCGGCCCGCGCCATGGAACTGGGCATCGGCGTTATTTATCAGGAGTTCAACAATGTGCCGTCCCTCTCGGTGACCCAGAACGTGTTCCTGGGCAAGAGGGTAGGCGGCAGGTTCATGTTCGACCTCAAGGAGATGCGCCGGCGCACCAAGGAGATCTTCGAGTCTCTGGGAGTGTCCATCCCCGTGGACGCCATGGTAGGCAATCTTTCCGTGGCGCAGCAGCAGATCGTGGAGATCGCCCGCGCCCTTTCCCAGAACATCAAGGTCCTCATCATGGACGAGCCCAGCGCCACGCTGGCCATCGCCGAGGTGCGCCGCCTGTTCGACATCATCCTCAAGCTGAAAAAACAGGGGGTCACCATCATCTACATCTCCCACCGCATGGAGGAGGTCTTTGAACTGGCCGACAGCATCACCATCCTGCGGGATGGCTGCCATGTCAAGACCTGCCCCATGGAGGGCATGACCCGCAAGGAGATCATCCGCGCCATGGTCGGCCGGGAGCTGGTGGAGGATTACCCGTCGCGCAGCACGCAGATCGGTCCGCCGGTCCTGGAGGTGGAGCACCTCACCGGCAACGGCGACACCGACATCAGCCTGACGCTTCACAAAGGCGAGGTGCTGGGCCTTGCCGGGCTGGTGGGCGCGGGGCGCACCGAACTGGCAAAAGTCATCTACGGCGTGACCCACAAGGAGTCGGGCACCATCAAGCTCAAGGGCGAGCCGGTGGACTTCCGTGCGCCCCGGGACGCGCTGAACGCGGGCGTGGGCTATATCTCGGAGAACCGCAAGACCGAGGGCGTTTTCCTGGATTTCCCCATTTCCTGGAACATCACCATTTCCGCGCTGCGCCGCTATTCAAAACTCTCGTTTACCAACAAAGCTGCGCTGGAGAACGTGATGAAAAGCATGTCGGACCGGTTCCGCATCAAGGCGCCCACCATGGAACAGCTGGTGCGCAACCTGTCGGGCGGCAACCAGCAGAAGGTGGCGCTGGCCAAGGTCCTGGCGCTGGACACCGACGTCGTCATCTTTGACGAGCCCACCCGCGGCATCGACGTGGGTGTGAAACAGGAGATATACCAGATCATCAACGAGATGGTGGAGCGCGGCATTTCCATCATCATGATCTCTTCCGAGATGGAGGAACTGATCGGCATGTCAGACCGCATCGTGGTGCTTCATGAAGGACGGATAACCGGTGAACTGGAAAAGAAGGACTTCGATCAGCAGAAGATACTGGAATATGCGTCCGGCATACAGCACTGAGGAGGAAGAGAAATGAATGTGAATATGAAAGACCGCCTGGTCCGGTTGGTACGCAACAACATGCCATGGTTCATCCTCCTTGTGGTGGCCGTGATCTTTTCGTTCAGCTCCAGCAACTTTTTCAGCCTGCAGAACATCATCAACATCCTCAACCAGAACGCCTACGTCATCGTCTGCTCCATCGGCATCACCTTCATCATGATGGCCGGGCAGATCGATCTGTCGGTGGGCTATCAGATGTCTCTCATCGGCGTTTCGCTGGGCATCCTGGTCAAGTATTTTGACCCGCCGGTCTGGGTGCTGCTGCTGGCCGGCATCCTGATGGGCGTTGTGCTCTGCGAGCTCAACATGATCCTCGCGGTGAAGCTGCGCATCACCCTTCTGATGGTGACCGTCAGCACCTCCATGCTCTATCAGGGCATCTCCTACACGGTCTCCGGCTCCAAGACCCTCAGCGGGTTCAGCGATTCGTTCAAGTTCATCAGCCAGGGCTACATCGGCAGCATCCCCTTTGCGGTCATCCTCACGCTGGTGCTGGTGGTCATCATGAGCATCTTCCTCACCAAGACCTATTGGGGCACCTACATCTACGCCCTGGGCGGCAACGAGGACGCCGCGCGCCTGGCCGGCATCAGCGTCACCGCCGCCAAAATGATGATCGGCGCCATCGCCGGCATCTTTGTGGGCCTGTCCTCCATCATGCTGGTCGCCCGTGTGGGCACCGCGCAGTCCGGCGTGGGCCCCGGCACCGAGTTCACCGTCATCACCGGCATCCTGCTGGGCGGCGTCAGTGCCCGCGGCGGTGAAGGCCGGCTTTCCGGCGTGGTGGCCGGCATCCTCATCATGGCCATCCTGGGCAACGGCATGCAGCTTGGCGGCTGGGGCGTCTACCTCCAGTATGTGGCCAAGGGCATCATCATGCTGGTGGCCATCGGCGTTGACGTGTATCAGTACAATCACCGCAAGATCATTGTGGACAAGCTGCCCGGCGCTGAGGAAGAAAGCCCGGTCACCCAGTAAGCAAACCTTGGAAAAAGGTTCTGTTTATATGCCAAAAAACACGATCAGAAAAGGAGAGTTCGAAATGAAAAAACTGCGCAAGGCAATTTCGCTGCTCATCGCCTGCACGCTGGCCTTCTCGCTGGTGGCTTGCGGCGGTGCGCCCTCGTCCACTGTCACCTCCGCCACCTCCGGGTCCACCCCCGCCTCGGGCGCCTCTGAGACCTCGGAGCCGGAACAGCACGTGCTGAGCATCGTCTGGCCCACCCTGAGCATCGACTTCTACACCACCATGGCCGACGTGATGAAGGCCCAGGCCGAGGCCGAAGGCTGGCAGGTGGATGTTGTGTCCTATGACTTCAACTCCGCCACCCAGGTCACCCAGCTGGAAAACTGCGAGACCATGGGTGCCACCGACATCATCACCTGCGCGCTGGACCCCGATGCCATTGAGGACGTCTGCGTCCGCCTGCGCGAGAAAGGCATCAACATCAACATGTTCGCCATGGCGCCCGACAACCTGGACGCTTATGACTCTGTGACTGTGGCCGACCAGTACCAGATCGGCGAAGCCATCGCCCAGAACGCTTCCGACTGGGTGGACGCGACCTTCCCTGACGCAGAGGACGGCTCCATCGACGCTGTTATCATCAAGCTGCCCACCGACGCGGAGAACATCAAGCGCGACGAAGGCATGGATACCATCGCCAACAACCCCAAGATCAACGTGGTCCGCAGCTATGAGCTCAGCGCGGAAGACCCCGTCGAGGCCCAGAACGCCATCGATATGATGATGCTGGAATACCCCGATACCAAGGTGGTCCTGTGCCACTTCGCCTCCCTGGCCCTGGCCGCTGACGTGACCGCCATGGGCTACTCCCAGATCGACCGCGAGCACTTCGGCATCTTCTCCGGCGACTGGGACAGCGAGCTGGCCAACCGCATCCAGGCCTCTGTGAACAACGAGAGCCTGATCCGCGCCACCGGCACCTACTCCACCAACGCCATGGAACTGCAGTTCTATGTCTGCGCTGGTGAGTACGACGACGAACTCAACGACCAGAAGCAGTACGTGTATCCCATCGTTCGCATCACTCCTGAAAACATCAACGAGTATCTCTGATCCTGCGTTTTTCTTCCGGCATATCTGAAAAGGCATAACTGAAAGGGCCCCCTTCGGGAAGAAGGGGGCCCTTTTGTGCAGTAAATACTCAATTGGCAAAATGGGTGTGTTTGGCTTTCCATTTGCGCAGGGCGATGCCCAGCCAGAACCCATAGATGCCAAGGGTGATGATGGTGAGGAAGAACCACTTGATCCAGTTCCCGAACAGCTGAACGGCGCTGCCGTCAAAGGTGAGGCGGTGGCCGTTCACAACGGTGTGTTTGGTCTCCCAGCCATATACCATGCACACGGCCCAGGGATAGCAGATGCCGCAGGTGCATACGGTGATGAGCGTGCCCAGCAGCCGCCAGCCGATCAGCTGCAGCAGGCCGCCGTCAAAATACGAGTCGTTCATGAACGATCCCCCCTGTTTGTCTGGTGTCTGTCGGCTTTTGTCTGCCGCCGCTTTTAATGTAGTATACTGGCAACGGATTGTCAATCAAGCAGGGGAAAAGGACGAGCAGCGAACAACAAAAAAGCGCCGCAAGCGTTTGACCGCTTGCGGCGATTTTGGTGCGAGGGAGGGGACTTGAACCCCCATGGTATATACCACACGCACCTCAAACGTGCGCGTCTGCCGGTTCCGCCACCCTCGCGTATCAGGCGGGAAATTCCGCAAAAAGTATTCTACCATAGGATGCTGGCGAAGTCAATACCCAGAATTCTGTTCGCCGGAGGTTTCCTCTTCGCCGGGCAGAAGGGTCACCTGCTGCAGCTTGCGCTGGATCTGCCGGGTGCGCACGCCCACCAGATTTTCCAGTTCGCTGCTGGCCTGATTCAGCCGGTTCTGCGCCTGCGCCAGCGCCTGGCCAAAGGTGTCGAACTCGGCCTTCACGCTGCCCAGCACCTTCCACACCTCGCTGCTGCGCTTCTGAATGGCCAGCGTCTTGAAGCCCATCTGCAGGCTGTTCAGCAACGCTGCCATGGTGGTGGGACCCGCCACCACGATCTTGTATTCCCGCTGCAGCCGCTCGGCGGTGCCCCGGCGCACCACCTCAGCGTAAAGCCCCTCCACCGGCAGGAACATCACCCCGAAATCGGTGGTGTGGCCGGGGGCGAGGTATTTGTCGTGGATGTCCTTGCCGAAGCCGCGCACCCGCTTGTCCAGTTCCTTGGCCGCCAATTCCACCGCGGCCTTGTCCGCCGTGTCGTAGGCCGCCAGCAGTGCGGCGTAGGCATCCTGGGGGAACTTCGCGTCAATGGGCAGCCACACCGGGCCGTCGCCGTCGCCCGGCAGCTTGACCGCGAACTCCACCCGCTCGGCGCTGCCCGGCACGGTGGCCACGTTCTCGGCGTACTGCCCGGGGGCCAGCAGCTGCTCCAGAATGGCCCCCAGCTGCACCTCGCCCAGAATGCCCCGGGTCTTGACGTTGCTCAGCACCTTTTTCAGATCGCCCACGCCCGCGGCCAGTGTGCGCATCTCGCCCAGCCCTTTATACACCAGCTCCAGCTGCTGGCTCACAAGGCCGAAACTCTTCTGCAGCCGGTCCTCCAGCGTCTTTTGCAGCTTCTCGTCCACCGTCTGGCGCATCTCGCCCAGCCGCCGGTCGGTCACTGCCTGCATGGCGTTCAGGCGCACCTCCATGGTGGTGCGGATACTCTCCAGCTTCTGCTCGGTCTGCACGTTGCTGGCCTGCAGCCCGGAGGCCACGCTGCCGGAAAGTTCCTGCCGCGTCTGGCGTATCTCGGCCAGCAGGTCCTGCCGCACCTTTTCCAGGTCCTCGCCGGACAGCCCCCGCGGGCGGCGAAGCAGATTGGCGAGGCTCAGCACGCAGGCCAGCCCCGCCAGAACCAAAGTCACAATTTCCATCATTTTCTCCTTGCAAAGGGGGATAACCTGACCCCTGACTTCATAGCTATAAGTATACGTGGTTTGCCGGGGCAAATCAACATTACAGAAGGCGGCGAGATGATATGGGAAACTCTCTGAAACGAAAACGCAGGCTCTGGGTGCTGGTCTGGTGCGCCTGCTGCGCGGGGGCGGTCAGCGCCATGCTGTGGGCGGTGCAGCGCGCTCAGCCGGTGTGCCGTCAGTCGGACCTGGAGGCGACCACCTTCGTGTCTGCCCAGGCTCTGGCAGAGGAAGACGGGGAAAAGCGGGTGTTCCTCACCTTCGACGACGGCCCCAGCTCCACCACCGAGACGGTGCTGGATATATTGAAAGAAAAGGGGGTGCCCGCCACCTTTTTTGTGGTGTCGGCAGATAACAACAAGGACCACCTGCCTCTCATCAAGCGGGCGGTGGAGGAGGGCCACCAGATTGCGCTCCACAGTTGTACCCATTCCTATAAGACCATCTATGCCAGCACCACCGCCTTCTGGGCGGACATCAAGGAGCTGCGCCAGCAGATAGGAACCTATGTGGACCTGGAGACGGTGCATTGGATCCGTTTCCCCGGCGGCAGCACCAATACTGTCAGCCACAAATACGGCGGCAGTTCCATCATGAAGAATCTGGTGGAGCAGGCGGGGGAGAAGGGCTACCGCTATGTTGACTGGAACGTCTGCGCCGAAGACGCGGCGGGCGGTCACCCCAGCGCCGACGACGTCTACCGCAATGTGGTCAAGGGAGCCGAGGGCAAAAATGTCTGTGTGGTGCTGATGCACGACACAAAAGCCACCCGCAAGACCACCGCCGAGGCTCTGCCGGACATTATCGACTGGTTCAAGGAGCAGGGCTACCGCTTCTGCCGCATCGACGAGCTGGACCGGCAGATATAAGCGCCGCGATTGTAAATTTTTTGGGAATTATCGGCCCCGCCAGGGCTGGCGAATTGTAAACAGGGGCAAAATAGTGTATGATAATAGGGTTGACAGCGCCGCCCGCCGGATGGTGAGGCAGGCTGCTGTCAGCCCATTTTCTTGTGGAAAGGGGCGCGCGGCGTGTTCGGCTATGTCACCCCCGACAAAGGTGAAATGAAGGTGCGGGAGTACGAGTGCTACCGTGCCGTTTACTGCGGGCTGTGCATGCAGCTGAAAGCGGACTACGGCTTCGTGAGCCGGATGCTCCTCAACTATGACCTGGTCACCGTGGCCCTGCTGGCCGACGGCATCAGCGGCGAAAAGGGCAGCCCCTGCATGAAACGCTGCATGGCCAACCCCTTGCGCCGTCGCTGCATGCACGCGGGCACCCAAGGGCTGCGGCTCGCGGCCGCGTCGCTGGTGCTGCTGAGCTGGTACAAGCTGGCGGACGATTTGGAGGACGAACCTTTCGCCCGGAGATTTGCCTCGGGCGCGCTTCGATTCCTGTTGTGCCGGGCCCACAAAAAGGCCGCCGTCGCCCAGCCGGAACTGGACAGATTGCTGGCGGAACAGACAGTCTGCCAGCAAACGCTGGAGCAGGCGGGCTGTGCTAACCCCGACGAGGCAGCGGAGCCGACGGGACGCATGACCGCGGCCATTCTGGAAAAATGCGCGGTGCGGCCCGAAGACGCGCATATCCTGAGTCGCATGGGCCTGTTCCTGGGCAAGATACTCTACTGGCTTGACGCCGCCGAGGACTACGACAAAGACAAGGAAAAAGGCCGCTACAACGTGTTCCTGCGCATGGGGCTGGACCGGGCCGCCGCCATCGAGCAGGCCGCTCTTCAGTGCCGGCTGGCGGCAGGGGAAGTGGCCCGCTGCTACAATCTGCTGCGGCTGGAGCTCAACCGCCCCATTCTGGACAACATCATCTTCCTGGGCCTGCCTGCCGGCATCCGCCGCGCCGGGCAGCCGCAAAAACATGAAAAACACGCAGCGCTGGTGTGATGCCGGCGCGGAAAGGAAACGAACATGGACGCATATCAGGTGCTGGGCCTGCGGCGCGGCGCGAGCGAGGACGAAGTGAAAGCCGCCTATCGCGCGCTGGCGCAGAAGTATAACCCCGATAATTACGAGGCCGGCCCTCTGAAAGAGGACGCGCTGAAAAAGATGGAAGAGATCAACGCCGCCTTCGACCAGGTCATGGCCGAACTGCGGGGCGCCCCGGCCCACACCGGCGAGACCGGTCCCCGGCAGGATGGGCAGCAGACCGATCCCGGTAGCCTGCCGGAGATACGGGCACTGATCCAGCAGGGCAGGGTGGACGAGGCTCTGGCCCGCCTGCAGGCGATGCCCGACGGCCCCGCCAACGCCGAGTGGAACTTTTTGATGGGCAGCGCCTATTATTACAAGGGCTGGCTGAACGAGGCGCTGCGCTTCTTCCAGGAAGCCTGCCGTCTGGCGCCCACCAACCGGGAGTATGCGGCGGCGCTGCACAACCTGCAGAGCACGGCGAACGGCCAGATGCCCGGCAACCCCTACGGCGCTTACGGAACGGGTCCCCAGGCAAACGCGGTCGGATGCAGCTGTTGTGACATCTGCACGGCCATGATGTGCATGGATATGTGCTGCAACTGCGGCCAGTGCTGATCATGCGCCGGAGAAAAAGCGGGCGGATCGCCCTGTGCGGCGTGCTGTGCGCGCTGGCAATGACACTGATGCTGGGCGGCAGCGTGCTGCCCTTTGCCACATTCTGCGCCCCTGCCATGGGCGGCATCCTGCTGGTGCCCATTGCCATGGAGTGCGGCATGCGCCTTGCATGGGTGAGCTACGCCGCCCTTTCGATTTTGAGCGTTCTCTTCGTGCCCGACAAGGAGAGCGCCTTCATCTTTGTGTTCCTGCTGGGGCACTATCCGCTTTTGAAAGCCTACCTGCAGCGCATCCCCTGGCGCTGGCTGCGGGCGGTGGTGAAAACGGTGGTGTTCAACGGTCTGGTGTTCGCCTGCTATGGCGTGGTGCTGTACATCCTGCCCATCCAGGCCATCGTGCAGGAATTTGCCCACACCGCGCCCCTGGCGCTGGCAGGGCTGCTGGCGCTGGCCAACGTTTGCTTCTGGGTCTACGACGCGGCGCTGAACAATCTGATACGGGCCTATGCCCTGCGCATGCGCCCGCTGCTGCGGCGCTTTTTGTGAATTGCGGCATATTTGCGGAAATTCCAACGAAAAGGATCGGTGTGAATGAATCAGAACAACAGATGGAGACCCAACCCGAACTTCTTTTCCAACCTCGCGGTGGTCATCATCGGCATCTCCTTTTATCTGGCCATGTCCAATCTGGACCTGGTGCACCAGGCCATCAGCGGGGTGCTGGGGGTGCTCTCGCCTTTCGTGGGCGGTTTCGTGGTCGCCTATCTGCTGGACGGCCCCGTGCGCTTTTTTGAAGAGAAGTTCTCCATGAAGCGCGGCTTGAGCATCGCGGTGAGCTACCTGCTGGCCATCGCCCTGTTCGGCGTTCTTCTGAGCTTTGTTCTGCCCCAGGTGGTGCAGAGCGTGATGGTGCTGGGCAACAACCTGAACTCCTATCTGAGCAGCCTCAACACCTTTGTGGCGGATATATCCACCCGCTTCGACCTGGATGAGGAACTGATCGAGGGCATGATGCTCTCCTACACCGACCTGATGCAGCAGGCAACCGCCCTTCTGCGTGACTTCATGCCCCAGCTGCTGGATTACAGCATGGCGGTGGGCAGCGGCCTTGTGTCCGCGCTCACGGCCTTCATCGCCTCGGTGTATATGCTCATGGGCAAGCAGCGGCTGCTGGGCCAGATGCGCAAGGTCATTTATGCCTTCCTGCCCCTGCAGAAAGCCCGGCGGATGCTGGCTGTGTGCAGCAATGCCAACCGGGTGTTCAACGGCTTCATCTACGGCAAGCTGATCGACAGCGCCATTATCGGCGTGCTCTGTTTCATCCTGATGAGCCTGTTCAAGATGCCCTTCGCGCTGCTCATCAGCGTGGTGGTGGGCGTCACCAATGTCATTCCCTTCTTCGGCCCCTTCATCGGCGCCATCCCCAGCGTGATGATCCTGCTGATGGTGGACCCCATCGTGGCCATCGAGTTCGGCGTGCTCATTCTGGTCTTGCAGCAGTTCGACGGCAACATCCTGGGCCCCAAGATCCTGGGCGACTCCACCGGCCTGTCGGCCATCTGGGTGCTGGTGGCCATCATCGTGGGCGGCGGCCTGTTCGGCTTTGTGGGCATGGTCATCGGCGTGCCCACCTTCGCCGTGCTCTACTCGCTCACCAGTGACCTGCTGGCCCGCCGCCTCAAGGCAAAAGGCATCGACAAAAACGGCGACCCGCTGCCGCAGGCTCCTGTGCCTGCCGAAGAGCAAGCGGCCGCAGAGAATAACGCCGGGCCTGTGCGCCCCTGAAAGGAACCGACTATGTGGTTTGACCGGGCAAGTGTTTATCAGATCTATCCTCTGGGTTTGTGCGGCGCGCCGGAGTATAACGACGGCGTGTGCGAGCACCGCATTCTGAAATTGCTGGACTGGGTGGAGCACATCAAGGCATTGAACATGACCTGTGTGCTGCTGAACCCTGTGTTCGAAAGCGACAAGCATGGCTATGACACCCGCGATTACTTCCGGGTGGACTGCCGTCTTGGCACCAATGAGGATTTGAAGAAGGTGTGCGACGTCTTTCACGCCGCGGGCATCCGCGTGATGCTGGACGGCGTGTTCAACCATGTGGGCCGGGGCTTCTGGGCCTTTGAGGACGTGCGGCAAAAGAAATGGGACAGCCCTTATAAGGACTGGTTCCATCTGAGCTTCGACGGCAACACCGAATACAACGACGGCTTCTGGTACGAAGGCTGGGAAGGCCACAACGAGCTGGTGAAGCTGAACCTGAACAATCCGGCGGTGGTGGACCATCTCTTCGCGGCGGTGAAAAGCTGGGTGGAGGAGTATGGCATCGACGGCCTGCGGCTGGACGTGGCTTACTGTCTGTCGCCGGACTTCCTTGCAAAGCTGCGCGGCTTTACAGACTCTCTCAAGCCGGAATTTGTGCTGATGGGGGAGACGCTCCACGGCGACTACAACCGCTGGATGAACGATCATGCCTGCCATTCGGTGACCAACTACGAATGCTACAAGGGCCTTTATTCCAGCTTCAACAGCATGAACATGTTCGAGATCGGCCACAGCCTGAACCGGCAGTTCGGCCCCGAACAGTGGACGCTCTACAAAGGAAAGCATCTGCTGGCCTTTCTGGATAACCACGATGTGGAACGCATCGCCAGCATCCTGACCAACCCCGCCCACATCCGCCCGGCCTATGGCCTTCTGTTCGGCATGCCCGGCACGCCTGCGGTGTATTACAGCAGCGAGTGGGGTCAGACGGGCAGAAAAAGGGACGGCGACGCCGCCCTGCGCCCCGCGCTGGACGGACCGCAGAAAAACGAGCTGACCGAATGGGTGGCGGCGCTGGCAGCTGCCCGCGCTTCCAGCCGGGCCCTGTGCGAAGGGGACTACCGCACTTTGGCGCTGACCAACCGCCAGTTCGTGTTCCAGCGCGCGGTGGAGGGCGAGCGGATCATCGTTGCGGTGAACGCCGACGGCGAGGAGTACACCGCCCATTTTGACGCCGGTGCGGGTCGTGCCACCGACCTCATCACCGGCGAGCCCCACGACTTCGGCGGGGGCAGCCGCCTTGCGCCATACAGCGTTTACTTCTGGCGGACTGAGTAAAGAAGAATAACTTTACACATAAAAAGCCGGGCCTGACATCGGGCCCGGCTTTTATATATGCAGTGTGAATAGGTTGAATTCCACCTATTTGATGGTATAATACAGGGGAGGTGATGTTTCTATGATGCTTGACACCCGCGAAATGATTTCCGTGACCGAGGCCAACCAAAATTTCTCACGGGCAACGCGAATTGCCGACCAGCGCGGCAAGGCGGTGATTTTGAAGGGCAACCGCCCCAAGTATGTTTTGCTGGACATCGAAGCAGACCCCCGACTGCTTTTGTCAGACGATGAACTGATCGGGATCTCCGCCACCCGTATTTTCAAAAATCATCGGGCAGCGTTTGAGGAGCTTGCAAAATGATCGTGCTATCTGCGCAAAAAGTGCTTCAGCTTCACCGGTTCCTGATGCAGGAGACCGGCGGGCTGGACGGTCTTCGGGATGAAGGTCTGTTTGATTCCGCTGTGCAAGGCCCCTTCGCCACGTTTGGAGGCCAGGAGCTTTATCCCGGCATCGAAGAGAAAGCGGCAAAGCTGGGAGTCACCCTCACCAAGAACCATGCCTTCCTGGACGGAAACAAGCGTATCGGCGCCTTTGCGCTGCTTATTTTCCTGGACGTAAACGGAGTGGCGATGGAATACTCCGACGATGACCTGATCGCTCTGGGCCTCGGCATGGCCGACGGCACGCTGGATTACGAAGAGGTTCTGGGCTGGATCATAAAACATAAGGCAGGGGAGGGCTCCCCGCTCTGACCAAACAGGCCTCAGCATTGTGAAAAAGCTGAGGCCTGAAATTTTTTGTTTTAACGTTGCAAAAGGGGCGGCTCCGAATCCAGGAACCGCCCGCAAACCCGCATAAACACAAGAAAAAAGCATCCATCTATCGATGGATGCTTTCTGGTGGAGATAAGCGGGATCGAACCGCTGACCTCTTGAATGCCATTCAAGCGCTCTCCCAGCTGAGCTATACCCCCAGATTTTGTGCCGCCGTCTCAAGGCCGCTCCGCTATTATAGCAAACAACAATTTTCTTGTCAAGTGTTGTTGAAAAGAAAATGGAAATGTATAAGTTGACGAAAAAATACAAAGCACTTGTTTCGCCTTTCAATTAGGTTTATAATGAAGCTGATTTGGCCTTCGGTCACTTATGTATTATACATAAGTATAAGAAGCGCCAAACAGCAATCCGCAATGGCAGGCGTTGTTCCTGTGTTTTTTGGAAGGAGATGTTTAACTATGAATGGCACCAATGAACTGCTGCGCGCCATTTTAAAGATCGACGAGGAGGAGCGGGCACGCACCCAGGCCACCGAGGAGTATCGCCAAAAAGCGCAGGCCGATAAGGCCGCTAAGGCAAAGCAGATGGAAGAGCAGGCCATGGAAGACATGCGCCGTGATGTGGACGAGTTCGCCCAGGCCGAGAAGACCCGCGCCGAAGGCGAGCTGGCCGCCCAGGCAAAGCGCAAACAGCAGATCCTGGACCAGCTGGACCAGCAGCTGCAGAAAAACAAAGACGCCTGGGTCGACACCATCCTGACCCGGGTGTTGGGCGGGGGGCAGTAACATGGGCAACACCCAGGCGTCCAACGCCATTCTGGCAAAGGCGCGGGCGATGTACGGCCGCCGGCTCACGGCACGCAACTATCAGGAGCTGCTGAACTGCCGCGATCTGCCGGACCTGATCAGCTACCTCAAGACCCGGACCTCTTACTCCGAGGCTCTGCAGGCGGCGAACCCGGCCACCACCCACCGTGCCCAGCTGGAGACGCTTTTGCGGCTCAATCTGTTTGAGCAGTATGCTTCTCTGTGCAGGTACGAAATGAACATCGGCCACGACTTTTACCGTTACTTCATCATCCGCAGCGAGGTGCAGGCCATCACCACCCGCCTTCAGGAGCTCCATGCGCCGGATGGGGATGTGTCCATCTACACCATGCCGGACTTCATCAAAAAGCATTCCTGTCTGAATCTGAATGCCATGTCCATGGCCACCAGCTTCAAGATGCTGGTGCTGGCGCTGGAGGGCACGCCCTACGCCAAGGTGCTGCAGCCCTTTGCCGACGACCCGGACTTCGCGCTGGAGAACAGCGGCCTGCTGGAACTGGAAGCGGCGCTGGACAGCTTCGTGAACAGCCAGGTGGAGCAGATCGCTTCCACCAAACTTTCGGGCAAGAGCAAAGACGAGATGCTGTATCTGCTGCGCCGGCAGAGCGATCTGCGGGCCATCGCAGACATCTACCGTCTCAAGAGCGTGCTTCACGCCGACCGGGCCTTCATCAAGAAGCGGGTCAGCCTGAGCGTTTCCAACATGACCCCGCGTCAGCTGGACAGCCTCATGGACGCGCAGGATGCCCAGGATGTGATCCACCGGCTGGTGAACACGCCCTACGCCTCCGAATTCTACGGCGCGAGCTTCGATTACATCGAAGAGGGCGTGCGCAAGATCGACTACCGCTGGCATCTGAAAAAGCTGCGCTTTTCCACCAACCCCAGCGTGGTGCTGTTCTGCTACATCTTTTTGGCCGAAAACGAGCTTACCAACATCGTACATATCATCGAGGGCGTGCGCTACGGCCTTGCCCCGGACGATATTGCCACGCTGCTGGTAGGCGTGGGCGATTAAGGGGGTGCTGCAATGTTTTTTGACCCCAAGATGCAGCTTGTCTGGGTGGACGGCCCCCTGGAAAAGCTGGACGCATTCATCGAAAACTGCTGTGTGGACGGCAAGCGGGTGCATCCCGCCCGGGCGCTGGACCACATGAGCGCATCCGCGGGCTATGCCGCGCTGAACGAGGACAACCCCTGGGGCCCGATGGTGGAGCAGATCGAGGCTCTGGCCAAGGGCTTTGAGATCCCGGTAGTGGAACCCACCCTTGCCGACGGACGTGCCCAGGGCACAAAGGACTACCTGGCCGGCCTGCAGGAGCGGCTGGAAGCCCACCGCAAGGACCGGGAGCTGCTGGAAAAGCAGCTGGAGATCTGCACGAAGGGCGCCGAGTCCTTCGCACATTTCTCCTCACTGGACGTTCCGGTGGAACTTACCCAGCAGTGCGAGTATGTGAAGATCCGTTTCGGCCGCCTGCCCAAGCGCGGGTATGCGATGCTCCAGAAGGATTTCACCTCCGACCCCTACATCCTGTTCGTGCCCTGCAGCGAGGATGACAAGGCCCTCTGGGGCGTCTACTTCGCACCGCAGAAGGACGCCGCCCGGGTGGACGGCATCTTCTCCGAGGCGTTCTTCGAGCGCATCCGCCTGCCGGGCGCGGCGGGCACTCCCGAGCAGATCGTGGCGAACCTGCAGAAGAACATCGAGCTTCTGAACAGCGAGATCGCCGAGGTCAACGGGCAGATGGCCCGGCTTTGGAACGAGGAAAAATGGAAGGTCGCCGGCATCTATGCCTCGGTGTGCAGCCTCGCCCGGCTGTTTGAGCTCCGCCGCTGTGCGGCGGTGCGTGGCGCGCACTTCTTCTACTGCGTGTGGGTGGCGCAGCCGGACATTCCGGCATTCACCGAAAGCTGCACCGGCGTGGGCGGGCTGAACACCGCCCAGGACATGGTGCTGCCAATGCGCCGCTGGAAGCAGGAGAACCCCGAGCAGTGATGAGGACCGCCCAAAGCCGCCAGCGCGGCGGCGGTCAACGTGATCGAAGGTCGGTATGACCCGAAAGGAAGATGAGGATACATTGGCCATTGAAAAAATGAAACTGGTGCGGGTGGACGGCCTGCTCAAAAATCTGGACAGCGTGATCTACAACTGCTGCCTGGATGGCAACTTCCACCCCGAACCGGCGATCCAGCACATGTCCGGCTCCCTGGGCTATATCACCCTCAGCGAGGACAACCCCTACACCGCCCATGTGCAGAAGATGGAGGAGCTGTTCCAGCTGGTGGGGGAGAGCGCGCCGGCGCTGAGCGCCCAGACCGCCCGGGACATCCAGCCGGAGGACAAGGAAAAGATCCAGGACCTGGCCGAGCGGCTGGCTCAGATGCAGAACGAAAAGGCGGAGCTGGAAAAGCAGAAGAGCGAACTGGAAGAAAAAAAGACCCAGTTCAGCCACTTCACCGGTCTGGACATGCCCTTTGACGAGATCATCAAGGGCGAATACATCAAGGTGCGCTTCGGCTTTCTGCCCAAAGCCAGCTACGCCCGCATGATGGTGGCTTACGCCGAAAACCCCCACGTGCTGTTTGTCACCTGCAGCGAGGACAAGGGCGGCTACTGGGGCATCTACTTCACCCCGCGGCAGAACGCCGACGAGATCGACGGCATCTTTGCCACCCTGTTCTTTGAGCGCCTGCACCTGCCCGAGGCTTCCGGAACGCCGGAATCCATCGTGAAGCAGCTGGGCGGGGAGATCGGCGAGTGCCAGAAGAAGATCGAGGACAAAGACGCGGAGATCGCACGCTGCTGGGCCGAGCAGAAAGAGGCCTGCGGCGAGATCTACCAGCAGCTGAAATGGCACGAGCAGGCCTTTGACCTGCGCCATTACGCCGCCTACCGCGACAACTATTTCTTCCTGGTGGGCTGGGTGCCCGCCGCCCAGGCAGACGCCTTTGCCGAAAAGGTCAAGCAGGTCCGCCACATGCGGGTGACCATTTCCGACCCGGAAGAAGTGGAGAACGCAACCCCGCCCACCAAGCTGAAGAACCCCTGGTTTGTCAAGCCCTTCGAGTTCTTTGTGGACATGTACGGCCTGCCCAGCTACGGCGAGATGGACATCACCGCCTTTGTGGCCATCACCTTCACGGTGCTGTTCGGCATCATGTTCGGCGACCTGGGCCAGGGCGCGGTGCTGGCCGTGGGCGGCTTCATCCTGTGGAAGTGGAAGAAGATGGCCCTTGCCCGGCTCATCGTGCCCTGCGGCATCTCCAGCATGGTGTTCGGCTTCATGTTCGGCTCGGTGTTCGGCTTTGAGGAAGCGCTGGACCCGGTGTATGAGATGCTGGGCATGTCCGGCAAGCCCATCAGCAGCTGGCCCGGCACTCCTCACTCGGTGCTGGACACCGCCGCCATCAATCCCATCCTGGTCTGCGCCATCTTCATCGGCGTGGCGCTGGTGCTGGCCGCCATGGCGCTGCACATCATCGCCGCGCTGCGCAAGGGCCAGTGGGGCGAAGCGATCTTCTCCAACAACGGCCTGGTGGGCATCCTGGTCTACTGCGGCGGCGTTTCCTTCGTCAGCGATTTCATGAGCGGCCCCCACTTCCTGCCTTCAAGCGTCGCCTTTGCCCTGATCGGCAGCGGCCTGGTGCTGCTGTTCTTCAAGGAGATCCTGATCGGCCTGGTGGACCATCACCCCAACTGGAAGCCCGAAAGCTGGGCGGACTACTGCATGCAGAACATCTTCGAGCTGCTGGAGTACGTGCTGAGCTACTTCAGCAACACCGTCTCTTTCCTGCGTGTGGGCGCCTTCGTGTTCGTCCACGCGGCCATGATGATGGCCATCTTCAGCCTGGCTGGCGACCCGGTGAACCCCGTCGTCGTGATCCTGGGCAACGCCCTCATCATCGCGCTGGAGGGCCTGCTCTCCGGCATCCAGGGCCTGCGTCTTGAGTTCTACGAGATGTTCAGCCGCTGCTATGAGGGCGGCGGCCACCCCTTCAAGGGCGTGAGCATCACCGACAAGGCCGAGTAAGCCTTCCTTTTGCCAGAACAGGCCGCCGGAGATTTGCGCCGTGACTGCCTGTTTTCAATACAACAAGACATTAAATTGATTTGGAGGACCTAACCATGAATACTTTTCTGACCATCTGCCTGATCGTTCTGCCCCTGAGCCTGCTCATGGGCTTCGCCGCCTATCTGGCTCGTCAGTCTGCCAAGGGCATGCCCGTCAAGCGCACCCTGAGCCTGAACATCACCGCCTTCGTGGTCGTTCTGCTGCTGGCCGCCTGCTTTGCCTTCGCCGTAAGCGCTGAGGGCGAGACCACCACCGCTGTCATGACCGCTGCCGAGCGCGCTGCCAGCAACGAGAGCATGGGCCTGGGCCTGATCGCTGCCGCTCTGGTCACCGGTCTTGCCGGCATCGGCGGCGGCATGGCTGTTGCCGCCGGCGCTCCTGCCGCTATCGCCGCCGCTTCCGAGGACCCCAAGAGCTTCGGTAAGAGCCTGATCTTCGTGGCTCTGGGCGAGTCCATCGCTCTGTACGGCGTCGTTATCTCCATCCTGATCCTGAACAAACTGGTATAAAGGAGGCGCAGCAATGCGTTTCTTTCTGATCAGCGACAACACCGACACCCAGACCGGCATGCGGCTGGCGGGCATCGAAGGCGTGGTGGCCCACACCGCCGAGGAAGTGACCAACGCCTTTGAACTGGCCCTCTCTCAGCCGGACATCGGCATGATCCTGGTGACGGAAAAGATCGCCGACGATTTCACCGAGATCGTCAACGACGCGAAGAAGGACCAGGAGGGCCTGCTGGTGCTGGCCATCCCGGACCGGCACGGTTCGGCCCTTGGCCGTGACCGCATCACCCGCTATGTGCGCGAAGCCATCGGCGTTAAGATTTGAGGTGCAGCATAAATGATTGAAGAAAACGAGCGCGCGGCAAAATTCATGCAAGCCATCCAGCGGGACGGCGAAAAGCGCCGCACCGCCATCATCCAGTCCATCGACGAGGAGATCGCCGCCGAGCTGGAAAAAGTGAAGACTGCCGCCGAAGCCAAAGCGCGGCAGATGGGCGATTATGAGAAGGTCCGCCTGCAGGAAGAGACCAACCGCAAGCTGTCTCACAGCGTGGTGGAGACCGGCGCCGAGCTGGCCGCCCGCCGCAGCGAGATCGCCCAGCAGGTGTTCGACGCCTGCGAAGAGAAGCTTGCCGCCTTCACCGCCAAGGCGGACTATGCCGATTATCTGAAAAAGAGCGCCGAGGCGCTTCTGACGCTGCTCCACGCGGACAAGGCCGTGTTCTACGCCCGCCCGCAGGATGTGGAGGCTGCCAAGTCGGCTGTTCCCGCCGGCTGCGAGGTGACCGCCGACGCCACCATCCGCCTGGGCGGCCTGCGCGCCAAGAGCGGCGCGGTGGAGGCGGACGACACGCTGGACATGAAGCTGGAAGCCCAGAAAGACTGGTTCCTGCAGAACTCCGGCATGTCCATCGCCCTTTAATTTCTAAAACCGAGGTGAACCGAATTGGCTCAAAATCTCATTTACAGCATCAACGGCCCGGTGGTCACCATCAAAGGCAAGACTGGCCTTTCCATGATGGAAATGGTCCATGTCGGCAACGACCATCTGGTGGGCGAAGTCATCCGTATGGATGAGGAGCTCACCACCATTCAGGTCTACGAGGAGACCAGCGGCCTTGCGCCCGGCGAGCCTGTGACCACCACCGGCGGCCCCCTGTGCGTTACCCTGGGCCCCGGCATCCTGCGCAACATCTACGACGGCATCCAGCGGCCGCTGCCCGCCCTCGAAAAGGAGAGCGGCCCCTTCATCGCCCGCGGCTGCAACATTCCCAGCCTTGACCCCGACGCCAAGTGGGACGTGACCGTGGCCGTGAAGGTGGGGGACAAGATCGTTCCCGGCCAGGTGTACGCCACCTGCCCCGAGACCCCGGTCATCCTGCACAAGTGCATGGCTGCCCCCGGCGTGGAGGGCACCGTGACCTGGGTGGCGGAGAACGGCAGCTACACCGTGAACGACACCGTTGTGCGCATCACCGATAAAAACGGCAACGAGCGGGAGCTGACCCTGTGCCAGAAGTGGCCCATCCGCCGTCCCCGTCCCGTGCAGGCCCGCATGCCCGCCCAGCGCCCGCTGATCACCGGCATGCGCGTGGTGGACACCATGTTCCCCATCGCAAAGGGCGGCGCCGCCGCCATCCCCGGCGGTTTCGGCACCGGCAAGACCATGACCCAGCATCAGCTGGCCAAATGGTGCGACGCCGACATCATCATCTACGTCGGTTGCGGCGAACGCGGCAACGAGATGACCCAGGCGCTGACCGAGTTCGGCGAACTGATCGACCCCAAGACCGGCCGGCCCCTGACCGACCGCACGGTGCTCATCGCCAACACTTCCAACATGCCTGTGGCCGCCCGTGAGGCGTCCATCTACACCGGCATCACCCTGGCGGAGTACTACCGCGACATGGGCTATCACACCGCCATGATGGCTGACTCCACCAGCCGCTGGGCCGAGGCCCTGCGCGAGATCAGCGGCCGTCTGGAAGAGATGCCCGCCGACGAAGGCTATCCCGCCTACCTGCCCAGCCGTCTGGCTGAGTTCTACGAGCGCGCCGGCTACGTGCGCGCCCTGAACGGGGAAGAGGGCTCCGTTACTGTTATCGGCGCTGTCAGCCCTCCGGGCGCTGACTTCTCCGAGCCCGTCACCCAGAACACCAAGCGTTTCACCCGCTGCTTCTGGGCGCTGGACAAGGCCCTGGCCTATGCCCGCCACTACCCGGCCATCAACTGGAACACCAGCTACACCGAGTATCTCACCGACCTGGCCCCCTGGTACTACGACAATGTGGGCCCGGATTTCCTGTCCTGCCGCGAGCAGATCGCAAGCCTGCTGCTGCAGGAGACCAGCCTGATGGAGATCGTCAAGCTGATCGGTTCTGACGTGCTGCCCGACGACCAGAAGCTGGTCATCGAGATCGCCCGTGTCATCCGCGTGGGCTTTTTGCAGCAGAACTTCTTCCATGACCAGGATACGTATGTGAGCCTGGAGAAGCAGTTGAAGATGATGAAGGTCATCCTGCATCTCTACGAGAAGAGCCAGGCGCTGGTGGCCCGTCAGATCCCCATCAGCAAGCTGCTGCGTCTGGGCCTGTTCGACAAGCTGGTCAAGATGAAGTATGACATCCCCAACGACAAGCTGGAAATGTTCGACGAGTACACCGCCGAGATCGACCAGAAGATCGGCGAGCTGCTGCGCGCTTAACAAGGGAAAGGAGCGAAAGAGAGACATATGATCCTTGAACATGTTGGCTTAAGCCAGATCAACGGCTCGCTGGTGGTCCTGGACGGCGTGCAGAACGCTTCCTACGACGAGATGGTGGTGATGAAGCTCACCGACGGCACCCAGCGCGTGGGCCGTATCGTTATGATCGAGGGTGAGAAGTGCGTCATTCAGGTGTTTGAAGGCACCACCGGCTTCTCGCTGGACAACACCCGCACCACCCTGTCCGGCCACCCCATGATGGTGGATCTGAGCCCCGAGATCCTGGGCCGCACCCTGGACGGCCTGGGCCGCCCCATCGACGGCCTGGGCGAGATTTATCCCGAGTTCCGGCGTGACGTGAACGGCTCTCCCATCAACCCGGTGAGCCGCGTCTATCCCCGTAACTACATCCGCACCGGCATTTCTTCCATCGACGCGCTGGCCACCCTTATCCGTGGCCAGAAGCTGCCCATCTTCTCCGGCTCCGGTATGAAGCACAACGAGCTGGCGGTGCAGATCGTCAAGCAGGCGGACGTTTCCGACGGCGAGGACTTCGCCATCGTGTTCGCCGCCATGGGCGTGAAGAACGACGTTGCCGACTACTTCAAAAAGAGCTTTGAGGCCGCCAACGTCATGGACCGCGTGGTCATGCTGCTGAACCTGGCCAACGACCCCATCGTCGAGCGTATCATCACCCCCCGTGCGGCGCTGACCATCGCCGAGTATCTGGCCTTTGACCTGGGCAAGAACATCCTGGTCATCCTCACCGATATGACCAGCTACTGCGAGGCTCTGCGTGAGTTCTCCTCCTCCAAGGGCGAGATCCCCGGCCGTAAGGGCTACCCCGGCTACCTCTACTCCGATCTGGCGTCTCTGTACGAGCGCGCCGGCATCATCGAGGGCCGCAAGGGTTCCGTGACCCAGATCCCCATCCTCACCATGCCCGGCGACGACATCACTCACCCCATCCCCGACCTGACCGGTTACATCACCGAGGGCCAGATCGTGCTGGACCGCGGCATGGACGCCACCGGCGTCTATCCGCCGGTGAGCGTGCTGCCCAGCCTGTCCCGTCTGATGAAGGACGGCATCGGCGCGGGCTATACCCGTGAGGACCACAACCCCCTGGCCAACCAGCTCTTCGCCACCTACGCCCGCGTGCAGGATGCCAAGGCTCTGGCCAGCGTTATCGGCGAGGAAGAGCTGTCCGCCAGCGACAAGCGGGTCATGGAGTTCGGCCGTGCCTTCGAGCAGAAGTTCGTGGGCCAGGGCAACACCAACCGCACCATCGAGGAGACGCTGGACCTGGGCTGGGAGCTGCTGTCCATGCTGCCCCGCGAGGAGCTGGACCGTGTGGACCAGGTCATGCTGGACCACTACTACAAGCCGCAGGTGAACGCCGCCCATCGGGACCTCTCTGCGGTGCTGAAAGGCAGCAAGTGATTTCTAACAGAGAGGAGGCTGCCGTATGGCACAGGTTTTCCCCACAAAATCGAACCTGATGGCGCAAAAGCGCAGCCTTGCGCTCGCCAGCCAGGGCTATGACCTGATGGACCGCAAGCGGAACATCCTCGTGCGGGAAATGATGCAGCTAATCGACCGGGCGGCGGTCATCCAGGACGAGATCGCCACCGCCTACTCCTCGGCCTACAAGGCCCTGCAGCGCGCCAACATCACCCTTGGCGTGGTGGGCGAGTTCGCCAAGACGGTGCCCGTGGAGACCGGCCTCAAGCTGGACTATCGCAGCGTCATGGGCGTGGAGCTGCCCATCGTCAAAATGGAGGAGAGTGCCCCCGGCCTTTATTACGGGCTGGATTCCACCAACAGCCAGTTGGATGATGTGTATCTGAAATTCTGCGAGGTCAAGCGCCTCACCGTGGAGCTGGCCGAGGTGGAGAGCAGTGTCTACCGCCTGGCTGTGGCCATCCAGAAGACCCAGAAGCGGGCTAACGCCCTGAACAACATCATGATCCCCCAGTTTACCGCCACCATCAAGTACATCACCGAGGTGCTGGAGGAAAAGGAACGGGAGGATTTCTCCCGCCTGAAGGTCATCAAAAAGCAGCGGGACGGCTGAGCCGCCGCTGCAAAGCTGTAAAGCAAAGCCCCTTTGCGGAACTTTCGCAAAGGGGCTTTTTGTTTGCTTTTATGTTACAGGGTGAATCCCAGCCTGCGCCGGGCGGGCCAGGCAAAGTCGCGCCACTGGCCGCCGGAACCGTCGGCCTTGCCCACCAGAAGGGTGGTGGCCGCGTCGGCCAGATAGCCCAGGTATCCTGCCGCGGGACTGTTGCAGAGCAGCTTCCACATCAGGCCGCCGAAGAGATAGGACTGGGCGAATTCTCGCCAGTCGCCCAGGTCCTGGGCGGCCCGCTGTGCCAGGTCCCACAGGATGCCCTGGGCCTCTTCCGGGGTGATCCAGCCCAGGTAGCTGCCCCAGCGGGCCAGCATGGCGGCACGGCCCACGTCCCAGCCGGCCATGAAGGCAGGGGAGTACCGTCCCTTGTAGTGTTGGGCAAAGGCCCAGGCGCGGACAACGCCCTCCCGGTCGTCCTCGTCCTCGTCGCCGGTCATCAGCTCCTCCGGCGTTTCCGCCTCACAGTAAAAGCGGTAGCGCTCGGTGTATCCGCCCTGGCTCAGGTAGCGGAGAGTTTCCAAAAGGCCGCCCCGCCCATCGATGCCCCAGGAGCGGCGCACCACCGACAGGACCTGCTGTTCCAGCACGGGGATGTGTTCCTCCACGTCCAGCCCGTCCAGGCTGTGGTCGTTGAGGGTGGACACGATGCCCGAGAGCAGGATGCCGAACCGGCCCCAAAGTGCCGGGTCTCTGCCGTATTCCACGGGAGCGGGCTCGGGCAGAGCCTCCAGCCGCGCCATGGTCTCGTCCAGCAGAGCGTAGAGAGCGTCATCGGTCTCTTCTTCTTCGTCAAGGCCTTCTCCTTCACAGTTGTTGTCCATGGCAAGGGTCTCCAGTGCGGCGGCCAGCACGCCCATGTCCTCGCCGAACAGCTGGTTCATTACGGCTTCGGTGCTGGCAGAAGCGGCTTCGGCCACCCGCTGCTCCATCATCTGTTGCAGCTGTTCCTCATTCGCCGCCATCTGTGCCATCGTCTGGCCGTCGAACACCTGCCCGAGGATCTCCACCTGCCGCCGGGCGTTCGCGGCCATCTGTTCTGCCTCCCGGGCGGCGGCTTCCTCCGGCGGGGCGGCCGGTTCAGGGGAAGAAGAGCTGGCCAGAGCATCGGCTTTTTCCTCCGTTTCGTGCAGACTTGCCAGAGCCTGCGCCTGCGCGGCCTTCGCGCGGTTCATGATTTCATTGATGTCCATCGTCATCCTCCTTTTCGCCGGGCAGCGTGTGCCAGACCGGCGGCTGCCCGCGGCGGAACAGCAGGCGCTTTGCCCGCTCCAGCAGTGAATCCACAAAATGGAACCACAGCTGCCCGAAAATTGCCAGCACCGTGAGCAGGACAAACATCCAGAAAAGCTCGTCCCAGGGCATCACAGCCTCACTTCTTCGCAAAGCGGTTCATAAAGAACTCGGTGAAGGCGGCCAGTTCCTCGTCCTGGGACACATAGACGTACAGGCTCTCGTCCTCCAGCC
Organism: Candidatus Allofournierella excrementavium; assembly: GCF_048526665.1. NCBI lineage: Bacteria > Bacillati > Bacillota > Clostridia > Eubacteriales > Oscillospiraceae > Allofournierella > Candidatus Allofournierella excrementavium. The sequence continues at coordinate 20,101 of NZ_DBGFPE010000042.1, read as the reverse complement.
AGTCGTAGGCGTTGATGGCGATGTAGCCCCGCTTGTCCGGGTAAATGACAAAAGCGTCGGTGGGATATTTGTTCCGATAGGCCTTCAAAATGTCGGCGCGGCGGTAGAAAGTGGGGTCGCCGCAGCCGGAAAGGTCAGGCACGGTGGGCACCACCACGATGGTTTCCTGTGCCTCGTTCCAGCCAACGATGAGATTGCCGATCTTGGTCTTGCTGCCGTGGACAAAGCCGTAGTTGAAGCGGCTCACATCCTCGGTGTAGCCGAAAATGAGCCGGTATTCACTGCCGCCCTCCACCACATGGTCAAACAGCGCCCGCATCTTTTTGGCGTTGGCGGCGCTCTTTTCCATGTCGATCTCCGGGCCCTTGAACAGCTTGCTGAAAATTCCCATTTCAAAATCCTCCTGAGTGTTTATTATCTCTCCGCCGCAAGACGGAGAAAATTCTGTATAAAGATAAAATCTTGAATTTGTCTTTATTGCGAGCTGAAGAATGGCCCGTTTGAAAAACACCGCCAAAAGGGGCCAAACGGGCCGCAAAGTTATTGGTTTTGGGCGTCCTGGGCGCGCAGGGAAGCCAGCCAGTCCACGATCGAGTTTATCTGCACATCGATGGTGGCCTCCGCCGCCTCGGGGACAAGCAGGGGAAGGCTGCCGGGGATGGCCCGCTGGATGACCATCACCGCAAGACAGAGATTGGTGAACAGGCTGATGCGCTCGGGAGTGGGGCGCACACCGAAAATTTCCATCAGCTGTCCGAACAGCCGCTGCTGTTTTTCCCGGAAAGACTGATAGCTCTCGGGAGACAGGCGGTGGAAAATCTTCTGCTGCTCTTCCACCGTGAGCACCGCGATGCCGTTGCGCTCACCGTAGCAGCAGATGCGAAGAAATCTGGTGACGGCCTGCCGCCAGTCCAGCTTGGGGTCGGCCAGCAGCTGCCGGGCATACGCCACCACCCTGGGCTGCTGGAGATAGAGCATCTCCACCACCAGGTCCTCCTTGGTGGGGAAGAAGGTGTAGAAAAAGGAACGGGAGATGCCCACCTTCTGATAGATCTGCTCCACCGTGGTGTGCTGGATGCCCTGCTTTGTCATCAGTTCCAGGCCCACGGCCACAAGATCCCTGCGGATCTGTTCCCGCTGCGCCTCGGAATAGGCCACCTTCGGCATGCCGGCACCTCCCTTATGATAAAAACACAAATTGCGGATTTGTTTTTATTGTAGCATGAGGACGGAAAAAACACAAGAAAAACCAGCCGGGAACTTCGGTTCCCGGCTGGTGTCTGCAACAAAACTGGAGGCAGGTCAAACGCGGACTTTGGGATGCCGCTGATAGAACTTTTCCCGCTCGGCAAAATAGCATTGCGCGCAAAGGCTCTGGTATTCCACGTTGTTCTCCTGGTCGATGGCCACCTGGTCGCCCTCGAACACGAATTCGCCGTTCACCTTGCGCCCGTTGCAGGTGGCTTTGCGCCCGCAGGTGCAGATGGTCTTCATCTCCTCAATGGCGTGGGCCAGTTCCAGAAGGCGGGTGGAGCCGGGGAACCCCTGCATGGAGAAGTCGGTGCGCAGACCGTAGGCGATGACGGGGATGTTCAGCTTCACGGTCACCATGAACAGCTGTTCCGCCTGCTGGGGGGTGAAAAACTGGCTCTCGTCGGTGAGCACGCAGGCCAGGGGCTTGTCGCCGCGGGCCGCCTCCTGTTTTACCAGCTCGAACACGTCCATGTCGGGGGTGACGGCCTTGTCCACCGGGCGGCTCACGCCCAGGCGGCTGAGCAGGCATTCTCCGCCCTTTGTGTCGATGCTGGGCTTGAGGATGAACACCCGCATGCCCCGCTCTTCGTAGTTGAATGCCACCTGCATCAGAGCGGTGCTTTTGCCGCTGTTCATCGCGCCGTAGCGGTAATAAAGTTTAGCCATAAACGAGGGACGCTCACTTTCGTTGTGGTGTTTATTTGTTGCGCAGCCGGTACCCCAGGCTCATCAGGCTGTCGCCCAGGTGGGCGTTCTCCACAGTGACGTTGGGGTAGGCGACGGAGAGGTCATAGTGGCTGAAATTCCAGAAGCCCTTGATGCCCAGCTCTACCAGCTGGCCGGAAACTTCCTTCGCGCTCTCCCGGGGCAGGCACAGCACCGCAACGGTGGGGTGGTTGGCCTTGCAGAACTCGTCCAGTTCGTCGATGTGATGAATGGGCACACCGTCCAAATCGTGCCCCACCAGTTCCTGACGGATGTCGAACACCGCCAGCAGGTTGTAGCCGTTGGTGTCGGTGGTCAGAAAGCGGGACACGGCGGTGCCCAGGCGGCCGGCGCCCAGCAGGATGGTGGGCAGCTTTTCGCCGTGGCCGAACAGAAGATGGCCGATCTCTTTTTCCAGCACTTCCACATTGTAGCCGATGCCCTGCTGCCCGAAGCCGCCGAAGCAGTTGAAGTCCTGCCGGACCTGGCTGGCGGTGGTGCCCATCATGCGGGCCAGTTCGCTGGAAGAAATTGTCGCCACGCCGGATTTGTGCAGCTGCGCGATGTAGCGGTAGTACTTCGGCAGCCGTTTGATGACCGGCAGTGATACCTTGCCCTGAGAGTTGTTCATTCGTTTCACCATCTTTTATCAGATTCTTCAAGCGTGGCTTGCAAAAGGCAAAGCAGCAGCAGGCCGCTTTTTATTCCCCGGCCCGGCTGTGCTGCGGACCACAGACCGGGGCAAAGCGCCGAAAACAGACGCCCTTTTTATATAGTATAATCTTTGAAGCGGCTTTGTCAAACAGAATACAAAGTTTTTGAACACACTGCGTCTTTTTGTATAACTGAGGCCCGAAGGGGGGAACACTGTCAGGGAAGACCGAAAAGGAGGCGCACAAAGCCATGGAACCGAACGAGAACAAGCAGCCGCCCACCGATGCGCAGGTGGAGCAGGAAAAACTGGAACAGGAATATATGATGGACACCGGCTCGGTGATCCGCACCAAGGGCCGCCACGCCATCCACTGCCTGACGGTGGTGGGGCTGATCGAGGGCCACGTCAGCGCGGACCAGAGCCAGAAGGTGACCAAATACGAGCACGTGATCCCCCAGCTGGTGGCCATCGAGGAGGACCCGGACATCGAGGCGCTGCTGGTCATCCTGAATACGGTGGGCGGCGACGTGGAGGCGGGCCTGGCCCTCTCAGAACTCATCAGCGGGGTCAGCAAGCCCAGCGCCACGCTGGTGCTGGGCGGCGGCCACTCCATCGGCATCCCGCTGGCGGTCAGCGGTCGGCGCAGTTTCATCGTGCCCACCGCCACCATGACCATCCACCCGGTGCGCCATTCCGGGCTGGTGCTGGGCGTGCCCCAGACCATGCGCTATTTCGAGCAGATGCAGGAGCGCATCGCCGGTTTTGTGGAGAGCCACTCGAAGATCAGCAAGGAACGCTTTGTGGAACTGATGATGCACACCGGCGAGCTGGTGATGGATGTGGGCACGGTGCTCACCGGCCAGCAGGCGGTGCACGAGGGCCTGATCGACCAGCTGGGCAGTTTGAACGACGCGCTGGATTACCTGTATGGCGAGATCGAACGCCGGGGCTGAAGGCCCCGGCGCTTTCCATTGTTGACATTTTTGAGGACGGGGTTTATGATGAAATAAATCCAGATAGAAAGCGGGGTGCTCAACTATGAAAAACAGCGGAACGAATGCACGAGCTGAATATCTTTTGAGGGCCCCGGTCGCATTGTGAGTGCTTCATAGGCTTTGCCGCGGCTTGTTTGCCGCGGCTTTTTTTATGCGGTCTGCTGCCCTTCACAAGATGTTCGCGCAAAATCAGTTTGCAGATGAACCAGGAATGATTTGTGGAGGTATTTATGACCCATCTTGAAAAAATCACCGAAGAAAATTTTGTGGAAGCGTTCAATTTGAAACTTGCGCCCGAACAGGAGCGCTTCGTTTCACACCCCATCCGCAGCCTTGCCCAGGCGTATGTTTACAGGCAGCAATGCCAGCCCTTCGGCATCTATGAAAATGATACGATGGTCGGCTATGTGATGGTGATCTACGACTATGATGTCCCGGAATACGATATATGGCACATGATGATCGATGCGTCGCACCAAGGGCTGGGGTATGGAAGCGCCGCCCTGGACCAGGTGCTTGCATACATCAAAACAAAGCCTTTCGGAGCTTCGGACCGGGTGGTTTTGACCTGCAGCAAAGACAATGCCCGGGCGCTGGGCCTTTACAGAAACAAAGGCTTTGTGCCGACCGGGGCGGTGTTTGAAGATGAAGTGGAACTTGTGCTGAACCTGCGGCGATAAACGAGCTTTGCCCGTGGCAAAACGCCCCGGCGCTTCCATTTTCGGGGGCCCCCGTTCGCCAAATTTGGGTTTTACAATTCGCCCGGTTGATGGTAAAATAATTAAGTTAAGCATTCCGCGCCGCGTGGGCAGACGCCCCGCGGCGAACGATACCAACGCAAGGCGAAAGAGGATACAAAAACACTATGGCGACAAAGAAAACTTCGACCCGAAAAAACGGCTCCGGCAGCCGGCGGCGCAGGCCCCAGCCGGACATTGCCCAAAGCTGGAGCATCCTGCTTTTTGGCTTGGGCGCCGTTCTGGTGGCCATGATCTTCGTGGAAGGCGAATCCGCCTGGGCCTGGATGCGCGCCGCGCTGTTCGGCGTGTTCGGCCTGGGCATGTATGTGCTGGGGCTTCTGGTGCTGTATGTGGCGGTGCTGGTGGCGTTGGGCCTGCCCATCTGGTCCAAGTGCGCCAAGGCCCTGTGCCTGATGATGTTCCTGTGCGGCACCGCTGTGGTGTTCTCCCGGGTCAATCTCTCCGGCATGGATTTCGTCCAGGTCGTCAAGGCCCTGTATGAGCAGGGCCAGGGCGCGCTGGGCGGCGGTGTGCTGGGCGGTGTGGTCGGCGGCACCCTGCTGGTGCTGTGCGGCCGGCCGGCGGCCAACATCCTGCTGCTGGTGCTGCTGGCGGCGGGTATCATGTGGTTCGCCGGCGTCACTCCGGGCGATCTGTGGAACCTCGTGGCCGGGCGTTTTGCTCTGTGGCAGGAGGACCGCGCCGAGCGTGCCGCCCGCCGGGAGGAAGAGCGGGAAGAAGAACCGGCTCCGCCTCAGCCCCGGCGCAGAGAGCGCCCCGCGCCTGCGCCCGCGCCCAAGGTGCGCCGCCGCGCGGCGCAGGTGGACATCGACCTCGGGCCCGACCCGGTGCAGGAGACCGACCTTGCTCCCGAGCCGGAAGAGCCCCTGGTGGGGCCGGGCGGCACCTTTGGCATGTACCCGCCGCAGGACGCCCCGAAAACGGTGAACGCCCTGGCGCAGGAGGAGTCCGAGTTCGAGACCCCCATCCTGCTGGAAGGCGATGAGGAACCGGCCCCTGAAGTGACCGGCGGGGAAGAGCCCCTGCCCGAAACGGTGGGCGGCAGCGACCTGGACGATCTGGTCCAGCGGGCCATGGGGGCGGCCTCCGCCGCTCAGATGACCCCCGCCGCCGTGGTGCCGGGCAAAAACGACCAGATGATGATCGCGCCCGCCGCCGCGGAACAGCAGGTCTATCACTATCCGCCCCTGAGCCTCTTCGAGCGCACCGGCACCGCAGAGGACCCGGGCATGGAGGAAGAACTGAAAAAGAACGCCGAGCTGCTGGTGAGCACGCTGGAGAGCTTCGGCGTGCGCACCCGCGTGCTGGACATCTGCCGCGGCCCGTCGGTCACCCGCTACGAGCTGCAGCCTCTGGCGGGCGTGAAGATCAGCCGCATCACCGGCCTTGCGGACGACATCGCCCTGAATCTGGCCGCCGGCGGCGTGCGCATCGAGGCACCCATCCCCGGCAAGCCCGCCGTGGGCGTGGAGGTGCCCAACCGCAAAAAGAGCCCGGTGGGCATCCGCAGCATCTTTGAGTCCCCGGTCTATTCCAAGAGCGCCTCGCCCCTGACCCTGGCCCTCGGCAAGGACATCGCGGGCAACGCCCAGATCGCGGACCTGTGCAAGATGCCCCACCTGCTTATCGCCGGCTCCACCGGCAGCGGTAAGTCGGTGTGCGTCAACAGCATCATCATCAGCTTTTTGTACAAGGCCAGCCCCGAGGACGTGCGCCTCATCCTCATCGACCCCAAGGTGGTGGAACTGGCGGAGTACAACGGCATCCCCCATCTGCTCATGCCGGTGGTCACCGAGCCCCGCAAGGCGGCGGGCGCGCTGGGCAGCGCTGTGGCGGAGATGGAGCGCCGCTACCATCTGTTCGCGGAGAACAACGTGCGTGACATCAAGAGCTTCAACCGTCTTGCCGCCGAGACCGACGGCCTGGAAAAGCTGCCCTACATCGCCATCATCATCGACGAGCTGGCCGATCTGATGATGGTCGCGGGCAAAGAGGTGGAGGACTACATCTGCCGCATCGCCCAGAAGGCCCGCGCGGCGGGCATGCACCTGATCGTGGCCACCCAGCGCCCCAGCGTGGACGTCATCACCGGCCTCATCAAGGCCAACATCCCCAGCCGCATCGCCTTCGCCGTGTCCAGCCAGGTGGACAGCCGCACCATTCTGGATGCCGGCGGCGCCGAAAAGCTGCTGGGCATGGGCGATATGCTGTTCATGCCGGTGGGCGCGGCCAAGCCCGTGCGCATCCAGGGCACCTATGTGAAGGACGAAGAGATCAGCGCGGTGCTGGACTTCATCAAGCAGGACAACACCAGCCAGTACGACGAAGAGATGATCGCCCAGATGGACAAGCTGGCCGCGGCGGAGAAAGGCTCCGGCAGCGGCGGCGAAGAGGGCGATGGCGGCCACGACCCCATGCTGGATCAGGCGGTGGAAGTGGTCATCGACGCGGGGCAGGCCAGCACCAGCCTTTTGCAGCGCCGGTGCAAGCTGGGCTATGCCCGGGCCGCCCGCATCATGGACGAGATGGAGCAGCTGGGGGTCATTGGGCCGTACCAGGGCGCAAAGCCCCGGGAGGTGCTCATCACCCGCCAGCAGTGGATCGAAAAGAGCATGCGGGCCGAGGCCGGCCCGGTGCCCGACGAGATTTAAGCAGCGAGAGGAGGCTGCCCCATGCAGCAGGGCACGGAATTTCTGCCGGTCAGCCGCCAGGAGATGGCGGCGCGTGGCTGGGACGAACTGGACTTCGTTCTGGTCACCGGCGACGCCTATGTGGACCATCCCAGCTTCGGCTCGGCCATCATCGGCCGGGTGCTGGAGGCGGAGGGCTACCGCGTGGGCGTGCTCAGCCAGCCGGACTACACCACGCCCGAGAGCTTCAAGGCTCTGGGCAAGCCCCGCTATGGCTTTTTCATCGGTGGCGGCAATGTGGACAGCATGGTGGCCCACTATTCCGTGGCGAAGATCCGCCGAAACGTGGACGAATACACCCCCGGCGGCGTGGCGGGCAAGCGCCCGGACCGCAGCGCCACCGTATACACTCAGCTGGCAAAGCAGGCCTATCCCGACCTGCCGGTGATTCTGGGCGGCCTGGAGGCCAGCCTGCGCCGCTTTGCCCATTACGATTACTGGATGGACACTGTGCTGCCCAGCATCGCCGAGACCTCCGGGGCGGACATCATCAGTTTCGGCATGGGCGAGCGGCAGACGGTGGCCATCGCCCGGCGTCTGGCGGCGGGGGAGAAGGCCCAGACCATCCGGGATGTGCCCGGCACCTGCTATATGACCGATTTTGCCGGCCTGCCGGACCGCTATGTGGAATGTGCGGGCTTTGCCAAGGTGAGCACCGACAAGGCCGCCTATGCCCGCGCCTGCCGCATCCAGATGGACAACCAGGACTCGGTGACCGGCCAGATCATCGTGCAGAAACAGAGCGAAAAATATCTGGTGCAGAACCCGCCCGCAAAGCCCCTCAACCGCAAGGAGCTGGACAAGGTGGCGGCGCTGCCCTTCACCCGCCGCTGGCACCCCAGCTACGACGCGGTGGGCGGCGTGCCCGCCATTGAAGAGGTGGAGTTCTCCATCATTCACAACCGGGGCTGCTATGGCGGCTGCAATTTCTGCGCCATCACCCTGCACCAGGGGCGGCGGGTCACCAGCCGAAGCGTGGAAAGCGTGGTGGAAGAGGGAGAACTGCTCACCCGTCAGCCCGGTTTCAAGGGCTACATCCACGACGTGGGCGGCCCCACCGCCAACTTCCGCCTGCCCAGCTGCAAGGAGCAGATGACCAAAGGCATGTGCCAGGGCGGCAAAAAGTGCCTTGCCCCCAGCCCCTGCCCCCATCTGCTGGTGGACCACACCGAGTATCTCTCCATGCTGCGCAAGCTGCGTGCCCTGCCCGGAGTGAAAAAGGTGTTCATCCGCAGCGGCATCCGCTACGACTATCTCATCTGGGACAAAAACGACGAGTTCTTCAAGGAGCTGGTGGAGCACCATGTCTCCGGCCAGCTGAAGGTGGCTCCCGAGCACTGCGCCCCCAACACCCTGAAGTATATGGGTAAGCCCCCGGTGGAGGTGTTCAACAAATTCTCCGCCAAGTTCTATGAGCTCACCAAAAAGGCGGGCAAAAAGCAGTATCTGGTGCCCTACCTGATGAGCAGCCACCCCGGCAGCACCCTGAACGACGCGGTGATCCTGGCGGAGTATCTCTACAAGCACAAAATCCGCCCGGAGCAGGTGCAGGACTTTTATCCCACACCGGGCACCGTGTCCACCTGCATGTTCTACACCGGCCTTGACCCCTACACCATGAAGCCGGTGTTCGTGGAAAAAACGCCGGAAGGCAAGGCGCTCCAGCGGGCGCTGCTGCAGTATTACGAACCCCGCAACGCCGAAAAGGTGGTCAAAGCCCTGCGCAAGACCGGGCGGGAGGACCTTATCCCGCTGCTGGCCCCCACCTGGAAGCCCCGGCGCGAGAAAAGCACCTCTGCGCCCGCGCCCCGCGGCCGGAACGACCGGCAGGGGAGAAGTATACAGCAGGGACGCTTTACACCCAACTCCAAGCCGCCCCGCAAGGGCAGAAAGTAAAACTGTTTCATGGAAAAGCGAAAAACATCTCGCCGCCGCAGGCGGAAAATACAACTCACGCCCTTTCAGACCGTCGTGTTCACGCTGGTGGGCCTCTGCCTTGCGCTGGGGCTGTATGTCAGTGTGGGCAGCGGGGTGGGCACCGCGCCCACATGGGACGAGATATACGCCGCCGTGGGCCTTGCCGAGCCGCTGCCCGCGGACGATCTGCCGGAAAACACCGACGCCGTGCACTTCATCGACGTGGGCCAGGCGGACGCCACCCTGCTGCAGAGCGGGGGCGAGTACTGCCTTGTGGATGCGGGCGACACCGACAGCGAGCAGAAGCTGATGGCGTATCTGGAGGAGCGGGGCGTCACCCACCTCAAGCTGTTGGTGATGAGCCATCCCCACGCGGACCACATCGGCAGCATGGCCGCCGTGCTGGAAAAGATAGAGGTGGAGCAGGTGCTCCTGCCGGACTTCGACAAAGCGCCCTATCCCACCACCCGTCTGTTTGAAAAGGTGATGGATGCCATCGAGGCCAGCGGCGCGGTGGTGACCACCGCCGCACCGGGGCAGAGCTTTTCTGTGGGAAGCGGCAGCCTGCAGGTGCTGGCCGCGGGCGTGGAGACCGACAATTACAACGACCTTTCCCAGGTGCTTTTGTTTGAGAGCGGCGAGCTCTCGGTGCTGCTCAGCGGCGACGGCGAAAAGCCGGTGGAGCAGGCGGCGCTGGAGGCGGGGGTCGTACCGCAGGCGGACGTGTTCAAGGCGGCCCACCACGGGTCCGACACCTCCAACACGATGGAATTCCTGCAGGCCATCCGGCCCCGATATGTGGCCATCAGCTGCGGGTTGGGCAACAGCTACGGGCATCCTCACGCCGAGCCGCTGGAGCGGTTTGAACAGGTGGGCGCGCAGGTGCTGCGCACCGACCAGGACGGCAGCGTGGTCATTGCGGCGACCGAAAACGGCCTGCAAAGCTACACGTCCAGCGCCGCCGGGGAAAAGGAGGCCGCCTGATGGAATACACTGTGGACCGCTTTGAAGGGGACACGGCGGTGCTGGAACCGGCCCAGGGGCCGATCCGCACCGAAAAAATCGACCGCGCCCTCCTCCCGCCCGAGACCCGGGAAGGGGACATCCTTCTCTGTGAGGACGGGCACTGGCGGGTGGACGCCGCCGCAACTGCCGCCCGCAGAGAGCGGCTGCGCCGGCGCTTTTCCGCCGGGCGGCCCGGCTGACGAAAGGCGGAATGGACTTGCTTCGGGAATTTCTCCTCATTTATTTTGCGGCGGTGAACCTGCTGGCTTTCGCCGTTTGCGGGTGGGACAAATGGGCCGCGAAGCGCGGCGCGCGCCGCGTGCCGGAGCGCAGGCTTTTGCTTTTTTGCGCGCTGGGCGGCAGCCCGGCTTTTCTGCTGGGCATGGCCTTGTTCCACCACAAGACCCGCAAACCGAAATTTTATGTGGGCGTGCCCCTCATTTTGGCTGTGCAGCTGGCCCTGCTTGTGCTGGCCGTTCGATTCCTGTAAAAAAACTCCCGGCGCCTGTTTTGGCAGCCGGGAGTTTTTTGTCAGGTTTTGAAACGCGGTTCAGCGCCGGGGATACACGGTGAAGCCGGAAAGCTCCTCTTCGCCAGTGATCCCCATGGCAAAGGCCTTGGCTCGGGCGGCAGAGTAGAGCTCCGCCATGGTGGCCTGAAGATAAGGGATCAGGAAGTAAATGCCCAGGCTGCAGGTGAGATAGCCCAGCAGATACCATCCGATGAAGGAGAGGTCCAGAACGAAGATCTCCATCTTTTCGCCGTCGGTCAGAGCCTTGCTCAGTTCCTTGGCGCGTTTATAGCTCATGTAGGGGTTTTCCGCCATCAGATAGGGGACATACCGCAGCTGGTAGCCGCGCACGACGCCGGGAATGATGAACAGAAAAGAGAAGGCCATGATCTCCAGCGTGTAAAAGAACATTACTTTTACCACGTTGAGATACTGCACCTTGTCCCGGAACGGGGAGAGCACCGTGTCCAGCGGCGGATAGCCGGCCCGGTTCTCCATGGTGTACCGAATGCCGCCGATGTTCACGGGCTGAGTGACCAGGGCGTTGAACACCAGGATGAACACCAGCATCAGGATATAGAGGATGATCACACCGGCGATGTAGGCTTCCGGCGATGTGGCGGCCACAAAGGACAAAATGATGGTGGGCACAAAGACGATGATATAGCTCAGAACGCTGGAAGCAGCGCCCACGCCCAGCGTGATCAGCAGCCACGCCAGAAACACCCGCCAGTAACTTTCTCTCAAAACCTGCTTCGCATTCTGCTTGAGTAAACCACGCGACCAATACATAAAACTTTCCCTCCTGTGGGAACAGCACATTCGGCGTGCGTTCCCTCGTGTGTTGATCAACTCCAGTATAGCATAGAACGGAATAGATTTACAAAAAATTGCAAATTCTTTCGCTTTAGCGGTTGACTTTTGTGAAAAAGGACTTATCATTAAGACGTACTTAGCATGATAGAGGTGCGAACGTCAAGAGTACGGCCCCCATTCAAACACAGGCACGCGGGGCGGGGAAGGGGCGTTTGCCGAGGTTCGGTCTGCCCCGCCTGAGGGGGCCGCCGCGCCGGGCCGTGGGAGAACATCCCCCGGACTGTCGCCCGTGCAGAGATGCCGGGCGGAGCGCTGTCGTGAGTTCGACCGCCGCACTGCGGGCACTATGGCACTTGTGCATCGGTATGAAGTCATGACACTGTCATGGCTTCATTTTTTATTTATGCAGGAGGAACTGACATGAGAAAGACGTTGACCCGCATCCTGCCGCTTCTGGCAATGATGCTGGTGCTGCTGGTAATGCTCAGCGCCACAGCCTTTGCTGCCGGCGACCCTACCGAAGAACCCGGCACCAAGATGATCGAATGCCCTGACTGCGGCACTGTGGGTGCCTGTATGGAATGCTACGGGCTGGACCCCGCCTGTGAGGCGTGCGGCGGCACCAATGTTTGCGCCACCTGCGGCGGCACGGGATATGTGACCTCTCCCAGCCGCTTCTTCAACACCGCCTGGTCCCTGCTGCCTCCGGTCATCGCCATCGCGCTGGCCCTCATCACAAAGGAAGTCTACAGCTCCCTGTTCATCGGCATCGTGGCGGGCGGCCTGCTCTACTCCAACTTCCAGTTCGAGGCCACCGTGCGCCACGTGTTCGACGGCGGCATCGTAGCTTCGGTGACCGACAGCTACAACATGGGCATCCTGATCTTCCTCATCATTCTGGGCGCCATGGTCTGCCTGATGAACAAGGCGGGCGGTTCCGCCGCCTTCGGCCGCTGGGCCAAGGCCCATATCAAATCCCGGGCGGGCGTGCAGCTTGTCTCCATCCTTCTGGGCGTGCTCATCTTCATCGACGACTACTTCAACTGCCTGACGGTGGGCAGCGTGATGCGCCCCATCACCGACAAGCAGAACATTTCCCGGGCAAAGCTGGCCTACATCATCGACGCCACCGCCGCGCCCGTGTGCATCATCGCGCCGGTGTCCTCCTGGGCGGCGGCGGTGTCCGCCTTCGCGGAGGACGGCCAGGGCTTCAGCCTGTTCCTGCGCGCCATTCCTTACAACTACTATGCGCTGCTCACGATCGTGATGATGGTGAGCATGGTGCTGCTGCGGGTGGAATTTGGCCCCATGGCCAGGTTCGAGAAAAACGCCATCGAAAAGGGCGACTTGTTCAGCGGTTCCAACCCCTACGCCGACGCTGACGACAGAGTGGACGACAGCAAGGGCTCCGTTCTGGACCTGGTGCTGCCGGTGCTGGTGCTGGTGGTGTTCTGCGTTATCGGCATGCTCTATTCCGGCGGCTTCTTCTCCGGCGTGGGCTTCGTGGAGGCTTTTTCCGCTTCCGACGCTTCGGTGGGCCTGATGCTCGGCTCCGCCTTTGCGCTGATCGTCGCGTTCATTTACTATCAGGTGCGCCGCGCCATGTCCTTCAAGGAAATGATGAGCTGCGTGCCTGAAGGCTTCAAGGCCATGGTGCCCGCCATCATGATCCTCACCTTCGCCTGGAGCCTGAAGGCCATGACCGACTCCCTGGGCGCCAAGTACTTTGTGCGTGACCTCGTGCAGCAGAGCGCTACCGGCATGCAGATGGTGCTGCCCGTGATCGTGTTCGTGGTGGGCTGCCTGCTGGCCTTCTCCACCGGCACCAGCTGGGGCACCTTCGGCATCCTCATCCCCATCGTGCAGGGCGTGTTCTCCATGGACGACCCCATGGCCATCATCTGCATCTCCGCCTGCATGGCCGGCGCTGTCTGCGGCGACCATTGCTCGCCCATTTCCGACACCACCATCATGGCCTCCGCGGGCGCTCAGTGCGACCATGTGAACCATGTGTCCACCCAGCTGCCCTATGCCATCACCTGCGCGGTGATCTCCGGCATCACCTACCTTGTGGCGGGCCTGCTGGTGCACTTCGGCGCGCCGGGCGTCCTGGCGCTGCCGGTCGGCATCGTGATGATGCTGGGCACGCTGCTGTTCATCAAGCGCCGCAACATGACCAAAGCCTGACAATTGAAGAAAAGAGCGCGGAACGCACCTCGTTCCGCGCTCTTTTTTTGCGCTGTACATCCTGCACAAAAGCGTGTTATTTTATTAACAATCTTTGGCCACACAGGACATTGTTATTTGATTAACGATGTGGTATCATAATGCCAAGGCAACAAGCTGCAGGCGAAAGCAAAGGGCTTTCGTACCATGCGCAACACGCCTGAAAGGACGGAAGATCGCAATGGCAGAAAAGAAACCTGTGGTTGAAACGGTGAAGACCGATGTGCAGACCATGATCGACGCTCTGGTGGAAAAGGCCCAAGTGGCGCTGAAGGAGTTCATGGCGCTGGATCAGGAAGCTGTGGACAACATCGTGCACTCGATGGCGCTGGCCGGCCTGGACAAACACCAGGAACTGGCCCGCATGGCGGTGGAGGAGACCGGCCGCGGCGTGTATGAAGACAAGGTCATCAAGAATATGTTCGCCACCGAATATATCTGGCACGATATCAAAAAGGAGCGCACGGTGGGCGTTCTGGAAGAGAACGATATGGAGGGCTATGTGGAAGTGGCCGAGCCCGTGGGCGTGATCTGCGGCGTGACCCCCACCACCAACCCCACCTCCACCACGCTGTTCAAGTGCCTCATCGCGGTAAAGACCCGCAACCCCATCATTTTCGGGTTCCACCCTTCGGCCCAGAAGTGCAGCGCCGAGGCGGCCCGCATCGTCTATGAGGCGGCGGTGAATGCCGGCGCGCCCAAAAACTGCATCCAGTGGATCGACAAACCCAGCATCGAGGCCACCGGCGCCCTGATGAACCATCCGGGTGTTGCCACCATCCTGGCCACCGGCGGCCCCGGCATGGTCAAGGCGGCTTACTCCTGCGGCAAGCCGGCGCTGGGCGTAGGCGCGGGCAATGTGCCCTGCTTTATCGAGAAGAGCGCCGACCTGCACCAGGCCTGCACCGACCTGATGATGTCCAAGACCTTCGACAACGGCATGATCTGCGCCTCCGAGCAGGCGGTCATCGTGGAAAAGCCCATCGCCAAGGATTTTGAGGCTTACATGAAGGCCAACAACTGCTACTTCCTCACCCCGGAGGAGACCGAGACCCTGACCAAGTATATGTTCCCGGACCCCGCCAAGGGCGTGTTCGCCCCCGTGGTGGGCAAGAGCGCCAACTGGATCGCCGAGCAGGCGGGCATCAGCGTGCCGGAAAAGACCAAGATCCTCATCGCGCCGCTGCCCCATCCCGGCGAGGAGTTCCCTCTGAGCAAGGAGAAGCTCAGCCCGGTGCTGGCCTGCTTTGTCTGCAAGGACAAGGAGCAGGGCTTTGCCTACGCCAACAAGATGCTGGAGCTGGGCGGCCTTGGCCACTCCGCCGTCATCCACACCGGCGACAAGAAAATTGCCGATGAGTACGGCGTGGCCATGAAGGTGGGCCGCATCATCGTGAACAGCCCCTCTTCCCAGGGCGCCATCGGTGACATCTACAACACCAACACCCCGTCCCTGACCCTTGGCTGCGGCAGCTACGGCAAGAACTCGGTGAGCCAGAACGTGACCACCGTCAACCTCATCAACAAAAAGCGCATCGCCAAACGGAGGGTGAACATGCAGTGGTTCAAGGTCCCGCCCAAGATCTACTTTGAGGAGGACTCCATCCAGTACCTGGAGAAGATGGAGGGCATCAGCCGCGCCTTCATCGTCACCGACCCGGTGATGGTGCAGCTGGGCAACGTGGACAAGGTGCTGTACTACCTGCGCAAGCGGGAGCAGTACTGCCACAGCGAGATCTACTCCGACGTGGAGAGCGATCCCAGCGTGGAGTGCATCATGCGCGGCGTGGAGGCCATGCGCGCCTTCCAGCCGGACGTGATCATCGCCATCGGCGGCGGCAGCGCCATCGACGCGGCCAAGGGCATGTGGCTGTTCTACGAGCATCCCGAGACCAGCTTTGACGGCCTGCGCCAGCGCTTCATGGACATCCGCAAGCGCGCCTTCAAATTCCCGAAGCTTGGCACCAAGACCAAGCTGGTGGCCATCCCCACCACTTCCGGCACCGGCAGCGAGGTGACCAGCTTCTCGGTCATCACCGACAAATCCAACGGCAACATCAAGTACCCCCTGGCGGATTACAGCCTGACCCCGGACGTGGCCATCATCGACCCCCAGTTCACCCGCACCATGCCCCGCAGCATCGTGGCCGACACCGGTCTGGACGTGCTGACCCATGCCATTGAGGCCTATGTGTCTGTGATGGCCAGCGACTACACCGACGGTCTGGCCCTGCACGCCACCGAGATGGTGTTCACCTATCTGAAAGCTTCCTACAACGGCGACCAGCTGGCCCGCGAGAAGATGCACAACGCCAGCTGCATCGCGGGCATGGCCTTCACCAACGCCTTCCTGGGTCTCAACCACTCCATGGCCCACAAGCTGGGCGGCGAGTTCCACATCCCCCACGGCCGCGCCAACGCCATCCTGCTGCCCTACGTCATCGCCTACAACGCGAAGAAGCCCACCAAGTTTGCGGCCTTCCCCAAATACAAGGAGTATGTGGCCGACAAGCGCTATGCCAAGCTGGCTCAGCGCTGCGGGCTGTGCAACGTGGGCACCGACACCTACGAAGCGGTGGACTGCCTCATCGCGGCCATCCAGAAGCTGATGATGGATACCGAGCGCCCCCTGACCATCAAGGCCTGCGGTGTGAGCGAAGAAGAATTCCTGGCCAAGGTGGACGAACTGTCCTACAAGGCGTTCGAGGACCAGTGCACCACCGCCAACCCCGTGTATCCTCTGGTGAGCGAGATCAAGGAGATCTACCTCCAGGCTTACTACGGCAAATAAGCGATCCACTCCTTTCTGTTGAGGGCAGACGGCTGTCTCTTTTGAGGCGGCCGCCTGCCTTTTTTGCGCGCACAAAAAAATCCTCGGCAATGACGAAAAAAACCTTGACTTTTTGGCCGAAATGCTTTAAATTAGATAGAGCAGTCACACATGGGCCTGTAGCTCAGTTGGGAGAGCGCTGCGTTCGCATCGCAGAGGTCAAGGGTTCGAATCCCTCCAGGTCCACCATGTTAAGACGTCACTTTTGATAAAAAAGTGGCGAGGAGAAAATCCCTGTTTACAGGGGTTTTCTCCTTTTTTATGCCCATTTTCCGGCTCCGGAAGCGCATTTGATACGCTTCCCGTATATAGCTTTACTCCTTGTCTCTACACGGAATACCTGGATTTGCACCCGGTGCACCCGCGCCGGTGAAAGTTTGCGATTTGCACCCGTCCCGTTTATGCCTTACAATTTTTCCTCGATTTGCCCCTGCCAAAAAACGAAGCCAAAGTCAGGCAATGCTCGCTTCTTAGGGATGGAAACACTATTGGATTTAGCTGTTATAAGTGATATCATATATATAAGACAATATCCCGGACTTGTTCATGGATTAAGCAGGAGGACCGGAAGATGCAACAGATTTTTAGTAACACAACATTAACAGTTAATCAGTTGATCGAAAAGATCGACACCGGAGAACTCGGCCTTCCGGAACTCCAGAGACCATTTATTTGGAAAGACTCCAAGGTTCGTGATCTGTTTGATTCAATGATGCGCGGGTACCCTATTGGCTATTTGATGTTGTGGGAATGCCCTTCGCTGGAGAAAAAGAAAACCATCGGAACAGGCACTCACAATTATGAATCTCCGAAGCAGGTTATTATTGACGGCCAGCAGAGGCTAACCTCACTCTATGCCGTAATGAAGGGGAAAAAGGTCATCAATTCTAAATATGATGAAAAGGCCATTATTATTTCCTATTGCCCGTTGAGGAACAAGTTCGAGGTTGGTTATCAGGCTACAAAAAAGGATCCGGAGTGGATTTACAACATTAGCGAGGTTTTTATCACGTCGAACATTACGAAACTAATCATCAACTTTACAAAGAGGCTGGCTGAGTATCGAACCTTCAAAGGCGCAACGCTTAATGACGAGGAACAAGATATGATCTCCGAAAACATCACTGCACTTTCTAACTTGAGGCAGCATACACTTCCGGTATTTGACATTAAAGCTAATGCCGAAGAAGAGGACGTCTCAGAAATCTTCGTCCGTGTTAATTCCGGTGGCGTAGCTCTGAAGCAAAACGATTTTATCCTTACGCTGCTCTCTCTGTATTGGGACGAGGGTCGCAAGGAAATCGAGCGCTTCAGTAAGGAGTCTACATACCCGCCAAAGAATGAGATCACATCGTATAATCAGCTGACCGAGGTAACAGCGCAAGATGTCATCCGAGTCGTCATGGCATATGCGTTTGACAGAGCTCGTTTGAAATATGGCTACAAGCTGCTTCGTGGAGCTGACTTTGATAAAAAAGGCGCTGTCGACGAGGATCTGCGAAATCAGCGTTTTGAGCTGCTTAAGGCAAAACTTCCGGACGTGCTTGACGTTCATAATTGGCATGAATTCTTAAAATCTATTATGAATGCCGGTTACTTGTCTGGAGACCTGATTCTTTCTGGAAATGCAATTTACTACACCTATGCCTTCTACCTGATTGCGAAGTACCGGTTCAATGCGTCATACAATGAAAACATGCATCTGACTTCGCTGTGGTTCTTCTACGCGTCTTTGGTGTCGCTATATACTGGATCGTTTGAATCCATGGTTGAAAACCACTTGAACTCCATAAAGGAGTTGGACACTCTTGACGAGTACAAACGGTTTATTCTGTATAGGGTTGAGGAACGTCTCACAAATGACTACTTCGACATCACCCTCGTTGGTTCGGAGGGCCTCGCTGTTTCTGGTCGAGGCAACAATGCGTGGAATGCTTATGTAGCTGCCCTTAACATTCTGAATGCACGGATCCTGTTTTCAAAGAGCAATCTGCTCGTCAGCAAGTTGTTCGATCCCGGTTCCGACGGAAAGAGAAAGTCGTTGGAGAAGCACCACTTGTTCCCGAAGGCTTATCTAAAGACGTTGGGGTACAATGATTCCAAGATAAACCAGATGGCAAATTACGCCTTTATCGATTGGAAAGATAATATGGAGATACTCGACGAGGCTCCGTCGGTTTATTATCCCGTCGTTTGTGAAGGCCGCGGCCAAGAGGAAACTCAAAGAATGGAAGAAGAAAATGCTCTTCCACATGGTTGGGAAAACATGCCCTATGAGGATTTCTTGGTTGAGCGTAGAAAACTGATGGCGGCCAAGATCAAGCAGGCCTTTGAGGTTTTGAAGAACAATGCAGGTTGAAATGCGGGGATGGTCCCTGTTTACAGGGAGTTCCTCCTTGTCTAGTGTGCGCGGCGAGCACACTAGACAAAGCCCACAGATTTCTCCGTATAATCGTGTATATAGTGTGGAGAGCAATGCACCACGGTGATTTTTTATCATCGCTGACGTCTTGACACATCATCGCCGCAAGCAGAAAATGCTTGCGGTTTTTTGTTGCCGTTCAGGAGGCGGCCATGGCCCCAACACGGTATTCCCGGTGGCGGCAAAGCGGCGGATGTGGTATGATAAGGCCGGGAGGCGAAGAAGATGGACGAACAACTGCAGCAGCTTTCGCAGATGATTGGACGAGCCCGGCGCATGGCGTTCCTGGGCGGGGCGGGGCTTTCCACCGAAAGCGGCATTCCCGACTTCCGCAGCAGCAACGGCGTTTATGCGGCATTGAAGGCGTACGGAAGGCCGCCGGAGGAACTGCTCAGCCACGGCTTTTTTGTGCGTCACCCGGACGTGTTTTTCGATTACTACCGCAAATATCTCATCCGCCCGGAGGCAAAGCCCAATCCGGCGCACTATGCGCTGGCGCGCCTGGAACAGCAGGGCAAGCTGACGGCGGTCATCACCCAGAACATTGATGAACTCCATCAGCGGGCGGGCAGCCGCAACGTGCTGGAACTGCACGGCAGCGTGTACCGCAATCACTGCATGGAGTGCGGCAAAAGCTGGCCGGTGGAGGCGGTGCTGGAGGCGGACGGCGTGCCCCGCTGCACCTGCGGCGGCATCATCAAACCGGATGTGGTCCTTTACGGTGAGGGCCTGGACCCTGCCACCCTCACGGCGGCGGTGGAGGCCATCGCCGTCGCGGATATGCTGCTCATCGGCGGCACCCAGCTTTCGGTCTATCCCGCGGCGGGGCTGGTGGATTATTTTCACGGCAAAGACCTGGCAGTCATCAATCTCAGCGCCACCCCCCGCGACGCCCAGGCGGCACTGACCATCCGCCGCCCCATCGGGGAAGTGCTCGCCGAGGTGGTGCCCTGAGCGCCGCGGCAGGGGCTGCGCGCTTTTGGCAGGCATGCACCGTGAGGAGGGGAGAAGTATGGACACACTTGAATGCAGTACCCGCTATCCGTTCATCCTTGTGCACGGCACCGGCTTTCGGGACTGGGGCTATTGGGGCCGCATCCCCCCGGCGCTGGAGCAGCGGGGCGCAAAGGTGTTCTTCGGCGGGCAGGACGGCTGGGCCACCGTGGAGCACAACGCGGAACTGCTCAAAGCGCGGGTGAAAGACCTGCTAATAAAAGTCAAGTAGAAATTTCAGATTTTTAGGGAGGCGAAAAAATGCAATACAAAATCAAGCCGCTGAGCATCTCAAAATTAAAACGGCGGCCAGCCAGATGG